>NZ_JBSUGE010000018.1:0-46007 GCF_054064075.1 Vibrio sp. JZG10 | reverse complement strand
TTCGTTTCTTTCGAAGCGTTGCCGTGTCAGCGAGGTGGCATTATAGAGATTGCGATCACATTGGCAAGCCCTTTTTCTCGTTTTTTTTTATTTTTTTATCTTTCGGATAAATTTGCATCAAAAGCGGTCAAAAGAGCACGTTATTTCTACAGTTCTCTGAATTTATCTGCGAAAAGAGCCACTTTTTCCCAATTGGTGTATTCCACTTCTTTGGTCGTATCGGTTTCGCCACCTGTCATCGACATAATGAACCTAATCATAGTTCTGTCGAACCAGCTGTAACGTGGGTAATAAAGTGCACCAGCAAAAACACCGATTAGCGTTGGTTTCCAAGGAGACTTAATTAGAAACTTGCGAATGTAAGCACTACCTTCAGGTGTATCCTTTCCTTGGTCCTCTTTGCGAGCGGTTAGGTTTACGCAGAAAAATGCCACTTTATTTTGCTCCAGTTGATTGAGATTTCGCTCAATAAACTGGTATAGCTTTTTATTAAGATGACCATAACGAATAGAGGCGCCAATCAATACTCTGTCGTATTGGCTGAAATCAATCGTATCTACATTATGTAAATCCACCAGCTCACAATCGAAGTCTGAAAGTCGCTCATCTATATAGTGGAGAATTTTTTTAGTCTGCCCTTCACGGGAAGAGTATAGAAATAATGCTTTTGCCACAATTTCCCCTTAGCTACGCCAAAACGTCGGCGTAAGTAGAATAAGTAAGGTAAAGATTTCCAAACGACCAAACAACATAGAAACAATCAATACCCATTTTGCTTTGTCGTTAACATCACCAAAGTGAAGCGCCACTTCCCCCAGGCCTGGACCGAGGTTGTTCAGAGTTGCAGCCACCGCAGAGAATGCACTGAGCTCGTCCATCCCTGTGGCAATCAAGCCCAACATACAAACCACAAATACCAATGCGTACGCGGAGAAGAAACCCCAAACCGCATCGACAACACGTTGCGGCAGAGCACTACCACCGACTTTGATGGTGTAAACCGCACGAGGATGGACCAAACGTTTTAGTTCACGCGCACCTTGTAAGGTAAGAAGCAGAATACGGATCACTTTCATGCCGCCGCCTGTTGAACCAGCACAACCACCTATAAAAGAGGAGAACAATAGCAGTACAGGTAAGAAGAGCGGCCAATCCGCAAAACCCGTCGTCGTAAAGCCCGCAGTTGTCGAAATTGACACGGTTTGGAAAAGTGCCTGATCGAAAGCATCGTATGTCGATGTGTAAGAGTGATGTTTCAGTAATAATAGAAAGCAAATAACAAATAGCAGCACTTGAATAAACAAGAAGGCGCGAAACTCAGGATCTTTCCAATAATACTTGGGATGCACACCACCCGATGCAAATGCAGCAAAGTGCAGTGTGTAGTTACATGCAGATATAAGCAGAAAAACCACGGTAATTAGGTTAATCGCGTAACTATCAAAGTATCCGATGCTGGCATCGTGGGTAGAGAAGCCACCAATGGCAATGGTGGAAAAGCTGTGACTGATGGCGTCAAATGGCGTCATACCAGCTAACCAAAAAGCCGAAGCACAGGCGATAGTCAGGCTCAAATAGATGTACCAAAGCGCCTTAGCAGTTTCTGCTATGCGCGGAGTCACTTTAGTGTCCTTGACTGGACCAGGGATCTCGGCGCGGTAAAGCTGCATACCACCAATGCCAAGTACTGGCAAAATCGCCACCGCTAATACGATGATTCCCATACCGCCGAACCACTGCAGTAACTGTCGATAGAATAGAATCGCTTTAGGTAACTCATCCAAACCAACAATAACGGTCGCCCCGGTCGTAGTGAGAGCAGAAAATGATTCAAAAAACGCATCTGTCACTGAGACGTTCGGGTTGTCAGCAATGAGAAAGGGGATCGAGCCTGCACTGCCAAGTACTGTCCAGAATAAGACGACAATAAGAAAGCCATCTCGAGCTTTAAGCTCGTGCTTATACCTGCGGTTTGGGTACCAACAAACGGCCCCACAAAACAGCAGAACAAAAAATGTCGTGACAAAAGGCACACCTGCACCATCTCGATAGATCAGCGCAACGAGTGCTGGCGCAAGCATAGTGACACTAAAGAGTGCGAGCAGTAGCCCGACGATTCGAATAATTGAACGAAATTGCATGGATAAATTGACTAGCGAAGCTGTCCCTGTTGCTTCCTGTTTTTCATTATTGTCCGTCTAGCGGAGTGACAATTGCCTTTGCCCCGCTTTTATTAATGATTGCTTGGGTAAACGCGCTCACTTCTCGAAGCTCAATTTCCACCACTAATACCACCTGATCGCTGTATTCAGCCTCGACTTCTATCGCACCAAATTGCGGCATGATTGACTGTGCGATCGGCATAAACCCATAGTCTAACGTTAGTCTGAGCTTTGTGGTTATTTTTTTCTCAATAGTTTGAAGCAGCTTGAGTGCTTGTTGTACCCCACCACCATACGCTTTAACCAAGCCGCCTGTACCTAACTTGATTCCACCAGAGTATCGCGTGACCACTGCCGTGATCTCCCCCACCCCAGAGCCAGACAGCTGCGCCAGGATCGGTTTGCCTGCAGTTCCGGATGGCTCCCCATCATCACTAAAACCCCATTTCATTGAATCTTCCGGGCGACCAGCAACAAAGCCCCAACAGTTATGTCTAGCATCAGCGTGTTTAGCTTTGATTTGATCAACAAATGCTTTTGCAGCTTCGATACTTGGCGTGTGCGCCAAATAAGTAATGAATACGCTCTTTTTAATTTCTTCTTCAAATTGAGCGAGCTCTGCTGGAATCAGATAAGGCTTGTCATTCATAGGATTATGGATTCAGGTCTATTTGCCTGAAGTCTATCACGAGTGTGATTTACCCGTCGCATAAGATCTGCCACAGCGCACAATGTTAAACACTTGTTTAAAAAATGTATTGAAATTAGACAATCCACGATCCAAACTAACTTTACTGGTCAAACCAGAACAAAAATAAAACGACTTCCTCGATACCTATTTGCCGAGGTACACGGCGTCGTTGAAATAGGTATACAGACAATCCACGATTGTATGTCATGGAGATAGACAATGATTTACCAAGCCGAAACCCTACAGGTAAAGGAAATACAAGATGGTATTGCAGAGCTAAGCTTCTGCTCTCCAAAATCCGTCAACAAACTCGACCTAGCGACATTGGAATCGCTAGATAAAGCTCTTGATGCGCTCATTGCCCATCAAGGCCTCAAGGGGTTGTTGCTCACTTCAGATAAAGACGCATTCATTGTAGGCGCAGACATTACCGAGTTTTTAGGTCTGTTTGCTAAAACGGATGCCGAGCTCGACCAATGGCTGCAATTTGCTAATAGCATCTTTAACAAATTAGAAGACTTACCCGTTCCGACCATCTCAGTGATCAAAGGCCACGCTCTTGGTGGCGGTTGTGAATGTGTACTAGCAACAGACATGCGTATTGGTGACAAAACCACCAGCATCGGCCTACCAGAAACGAAACTGGGAATCATGCCAGGCTTTGGTGGTTGTGTACGCTTACCTCGCGTTATTGGCGCAGACAGCGCAATGGAAATCATCACCCAAGGTAAAGCATGCCGAGCTGATGAAGCATTGAAAATTGGCTTACTCGATGCTGTTGTAGAGACTGATGCTTTATACGAATCGGCACTACAAACGCTGAACTCTGCAATTAACGAGAAACTTGACTGGCAAGCACGCCGAGCACAGAAAACATCTCCGCTAACGCTGAGTAAGCTTGAATCAATGATGAGCTTCACCATGGCGAAGGGTCTGGTGGCACAAAAAGCAGGTCCTCATTACCCTGCCCCAATGACAGCCGTTATCACGATTGAAGAAGGTGCTCGCTTTGCACGTAATGAAGCGTTAGACATTGAACGTAAGCACTTCGTGAAATTGGCTAAATCGGAAGAAGCAAAATCACTCGTTGGCCTATTCCTTAATGATCAATACATCAAAGGCATTGCGAAAAAAGCAGCGAAGTCAGCAAGTAAAGACACGCAACGTGCAGCCGTGTTAGGTGCAGGTATCATGGGTGGCGGCATTGCTTACCAATCAGCGCTAAAAGGTGTGCCTGTCTTAATGAAAGACATCGCGCAAGCGTCGCTCGACCTAGGCATGACTGAAGCATCTAAGCTGCTAAATAAACGCTTATCTCGCGGTCGCATTGACGGCTTTAAGATGGCAGGTATTTTAGCGTCAATCACACCGAGCCTACATTACGCAGGTATTGAAAACTCTGATGTGATTGTTGAAGCTGTCGTTGAAAACCCGAAAGTAAAAGCAGCAGTTTTGAGTGAAGTTGAGTCCCATGTCGGTGACGACACCGTTATCACCTCAAACACCTCGACGATTCCTATCAACCTATTGGCAAAATCACTAAAACGCCCAGAAAACTTCTGTGGTATGCACTTCTTCAACCCAGTGCATCGTATGCCTCTTGTTGAGATCATCCGTGGTGAGCACACCTCTGATGAAACCATCAATCGTGTTGTGGCGTATGCTGCGAAAATGGGCAAATCACCAATTGTCGTTAATGACTGCCCGGGGTTCTTCGTTAACCGCGTATTGTTCCCATACTTTGGCGGCTTCAGCATGCTACTTCGTGATGGTGCTGACTTTACGAAAATCGACAAAGTCATGGAGCGTAAGTTTGGCTGGCCGATGGGACCGGCGTACTTGCTTGATGTAGTCGGCATTGATACCGCGCACCACGCACAAGCTGTGATGGCAGAGGGTTTCCCTGAGCGTATGGGTAAACAAGGTCGTGATGCGATTGATGCACTATTCGAAGCAGACAAATATGGTCAGAAGAATGGTAATGGCTTCTACAGCTACACCATAGATAAAAAAGGTAAGCCGAAGAAAACCTTCTCTGAAGAGATCTTGCCGGTGCTCGCTGACGTTTGTGCCGATAAGCAGGACTTTGACGATGAGACCATCATTCAACGTATGATGATTCCGATGATCAACGAAGTGGTACTGTGTCTACAAGAAGGCATCATCGCGACTCCGCAGGAAGCAGACATGGCATTGGTTTATGGTCTTGGTTTCCCTCCATTCCGCGGTGGCGTATTCCGCTATCTAGACAGCGTGGGTATTGCTGAATACGTTGAAATGGCAAAACAACACGCCGAGCTAGGTGCGATGTACCAAGTACCGCAAATGTTGATTGATATGGCGGCGAAAGGTGAAAGCTTTTACGGTGCACAACAGCAAGGTTCTATCTAAGGAGGGATTCTAAAATGACTAATCAAACAAGAAATGTTGTCGTAGTCGATTGTCTACGTACTCCAATGGGTCGCTCTAAAGGTGGTGCTTTCCGTCATACACGAGCAGAAGATCTATCTGCGCGTCTAATGAAAGGCATTCTTGCACGTAACCCACAAGTGAACCCAAGCGAGATTGAAGACATCTACTGGGGCTGTGTACAGCAAACACTAGAGCAAGGCTTTAACGTTGCACGTAATGCCGCGCTACTCGCGGGCCTGCCGATTGAAATTGGCGCTGTGACGGTTAACCGTTTGTGTGGCTCATCCATGCAAGCGCTGCATGACGGTACACGTGCCATCATGACTGGCGATGCTGAAATCTGCCTAATTGGTGGTGTTGAACACATGGGACACGTACCGATGAACCACGGGGTAGACTTTCACCCAGGTATGTCAAAGAACGTAGCAAAAGCTGCGGGCATGATGGGCTTAACGGCTGAAATGCTTGGTAAATTACATGGCATTAGCCGTGAGCAACAAGACGAGTTTGCCGCGCGCTCTCACGCTCGTGCGCACGCAGCAACCGTAGAGGGTCGCTTTAAAAACGAAATCCTACCAATTGAAGGCCATGCGGCTGACGGTACACTGTTTACTCTCGACTATGATGAAGTGATTCGCCCTGAAACATCCGTTGAAGGTCTGTCTCAGCTTCGTCCTGTGTTTGACCCAGCAAACGGTACAGTAACAGCCGGTACATCATCGGCGCTATCTGATGGCGCATCAGCGATGCTGATCATGAGTGAAGAGAAAGCCAATGAGCTTGGCTTGAAAATTCGCGCACGTATTAAGGGCATGGCGATCGCAGGTTGCGATCCATCCATCATGGGTTACGGCCCTGTACCTGCGACGCAAAAAGCGCTCAAGCGTGCTGGTCTTTCAATTGAAGACATGGATGTGGTTGAGCTAAACGAAGCATTTGCAGCGCAGTCTCTGCCGTGTGCTAAAGACTTAGGTCTGCTTGATGTGATGGATGAGAAGGTCAACCTTAACGGTGGTGCGATAGCATTGGGTCATCCACTAGGCTGTTCTGGTTCCCGCATCTCAACAACGTTGATCAACCTAATGGAAGCGAAAGACGCGAAATACGGTCTAGCCACCATGTGTATAGGTTTGGGTCAGGGTATAGCGACCGTATTTGAGAGGCCTTAACGCTTTGAGTGAAGTAGGCTCAAAACGACGATGGTCGTAGTGATCTACTCAACAACCAGCATGAAATGAATAAATACTAAAATAATTTAGTATTACACTTAAGGGCGACATCAGATGTCGCCCTTTGTTTTACGCCAAACACAGTAAATATGCATACAAAGCATACATGAAATGAGTAACTTTCATTTTATTCATAGATAGAGAAGACATAGACTTATAGACAGTTAATATCTTGCTGTATGTGGCAACTGAGTCACGCTAACGCAATTTCGGAGAACCTTATGTTTAATGCTCTAGTTCTAAACCAAGAAGACAAACGCACTATCGCTAGTATCGAGCAAATCGATGAAACACAACTGCCGGAAGGTGACGTTCTGGTTGAAGTCGATTACTCATCGTTGAATTACAAAGATGGTTTGGCGATCACAGGTAAAGGTAAAATCATCCGTAACTTCCCGATGGTACCTGGCATTGATCTAGCGGGTACGGTTGTAAGTTCTGAAGATTCGCGTTACCAAGCTGGTGACAAAGTGGTCTTAACTGGCTGGGGCGTGGGTGAAAACCATTGGGGTGGCATGGCTCAACGTGCTCGTCTAAAAGCGGATTGGCTCGTGCCACTACCAAAAGGTCTAGACAGCAAGAAAGCAATGATGGTTGGTACTGCTGGCTTCACTGGTATGCTATGTGTTCAAGCACTGCTTGATGCAGGCATCAAACCTGAAGCTGGTGAAATCCTAGTAACGGGCGCAAGTGGCGGCGTAGGCTCGGTTGCAGTAACGCTCCTAGCACAGCTTGGCTACAAAGTTGCTGCAGTGACAGGACGTGTAGAGACAAACGGCCCGCTACTTGAAAAACTAGGTGCTAGCCGCATCATCGACCGTACTGAATTTGAGGAACCAGCACGTCCACTTGAAAAGCAAGTATGGGCAGGTGCGGTAGATACCGTCGGCAGCAAAGTACTAGCAAAAGTACTAGCGCAAATGGATTACAACAGTGCAGTCGCCGCTTGTGGTCTTGCAGGTGGTTTTGATCTACCAACTACAGTGATGCCGTTCATCCTACGTAACGTTCGTCTACAAGGTGTGGACTCAGTAATGTGTCCAACAGAGAAACGCATCGCAGCATGGGAAAAACTGGTTGAACTACTACCAGACAGCTATTTCGAGCAAGCATGTACTGAAGTAGAACTAGCAGAAGCACCAAAATACGCAGAAGACATCACCAACGGTCAAGTAACAGGTCGTGTAGTTATCAAGCTATAAACACTGACTCAGCGTAAACAGACGAAGAGCCGGTATTACTGGCTCTTTTTGTTAGCAGTTTAGTCCCATATCTTCGATACGCTTAGCTATTAGACGGCTACATTCTTCACGCACAATCGTTCTTAACCATTCTTGAGCAGGAGAATGCTCGCAACGCGCATGCCAAATCATCGAGTATTCAAATGGAGTAAATTGGAAGGGTAATGGTTTCACCACCAAGTCATAACGCTCGGCAACCAGATACGCCAAGTCCGCTGGCACTGTGATGATAATTGGCAAGGTATCCATGATCGCCAATGCAGCTTCTAAATGGTAAGCACGCAGAACCATTTTACGCTTAGGCTTCTCAATTAAAGCTTGTTCGATCAGTGCCTTAACACCATCACTGATGGCGATCATGGCATGTGGATGGCTCAGATAATCATCCAAGCTCATTTCTTTATCCGCTAATGGATGCTGTTTTGAAAGCATACACAGCACCCCCACTCGCCCCAACACTTCACTGCGTAGCGGCTCCACCGGGCCAGTTGGGCGACAAATCGCTAAGTCTGCACCTTCATAAGTGAGCTGATCTGATAAACGGTCGTGTTGCAGTGGTAAGAAGTTAAAAGACACGTTTGGCGCTTCTTGGTAAATTCTCGGCAAAGCAAACGGCAGAATGGTTTGCATGGCATAGTCGGTGGTCACGATGTTGAAAGTCTGTACGCATTGCAATGGATCAAACTCAACCGGAGATAACAACTGACGTAAAGACTCTAATGGCTCGCCTAATGAGCGATCGATCTCTAACGCTTTCTGAGTTGGGATCAAATGCTGCCCCTGACGAGTAAACAGCGGGTCTCCCAATAAGTCACGCAGACGACCAAGCACACGACTCATTGCCGATTGACTCAAATTCAGACGTGTTGCCGCCTTACTGACACTGTTTTCTTCTATCAGTACTCGCAACGCAACCAGTAAATTTAAATCTCGGCGATAGATGTCTTCCAGTTCCACGAATTAGCCACTTATTTTGTATGTGTTTAGGTAAATTGTACTCTTCAGGCAAAAAAAATCCCGCCTTTCAGCGGGGAAGCCCAAGAAAAATGGGGATAGTGTCGGAATGAAGTGTCGGTAAAAATAGGTGAGCGTTATTAAAGTATTCTGATCGAAGCAAAAAGCGCTAATTTTCTTGCTCAGATGCACCTGACCATTTGCGCATCTCGATCCAAATCCCAATAATAGTGGCAACCATGCCTACAAGAGGCATCAAAGAGGTGTCAGCTGGCGTTCTGAGTACCAAAGCACAAAACGAGATAAAACAAAGTACGGAGTAAATCGTAAGTCTGTCTAACGCTGTTAACATTGCCTCTCCCTTGCCAGTTGTTACCAAATTGTTAATTTAAGGTAAAACAAAAAATTCCGTTTGCCAAGTGGTTATTGAATATTTTTTCAACGAACGTAGAATTCACCGCTAAGTTAGTTACGAGAATCACACTATGAGCTTTAATCCTGAACTGGCAACAAAGACATTAGAGGCGGAAGGACTGCGCTGCCCAGAGCCAGTGATGATGGTCAGGAAGACAATTCGCAACATGCAAGATGGTGAGATTTTGCTGGTCAAAGCAGATGACCCATCCACGACTCGAGACATTCCGAGTTTCTGCCGTTTTATGGATCACCAATTAATTGCAGCACAAACGGAGCAAGTTCCGTATCAGTACCTGATCAAGAAAGGATTGGAATAATCTGGTCGAATTAAAAACGGCAGCCGATTGGCTGCCGTTTGTTTATTCATCGTATTCGAGTGTGCGAACTTCTGATTGGAGCTTGTTGAGTTGTTTTTTCATTGCCCGCATCTCTTCATACATAGGAATGATGTGGGCTACGCGAATCCACGCCTCTACTGTTAATCCAGTAAGAACGAACGATCCTGCTACAATCGGTAACCACATATCAGTTAACACCATCGCTAATAAGCACAGCGCCAAACCAAAGGTGAATAAATAACTCTGACTCTTTGGGGTCATCCCCATGTAACGTGTAAGCATAAACTTGCCCTCTCGCTATCATTCACACTATTAAACTACCATGACAAGTATGACACTAATATGTCATCCGTCACGCTACGGAGCGATTTTAAGTCAGAGTTTGAGCTACGCCACTAATTCGCTAGTTATTGATTATTTGCACCATTTTAACGATTGTTCGCGGATAACATTTTCCATTTTCAGGCTGCGTTATCCGCCTAAAAACATTAAAAGAAGGCCGCACCAATCGCCAACAACACGAACAAAATAGCGGTGATTTTACGAATCAACCCCAGGGGCATCTTGTCTGCTGAAAGCTTACCAATTAACACCACTGGCACGTTGGCCAACAGCATACCAATGGTCGTGCCAAGTATGACCCAACTCAGCGCATCCGCGTACTGCGCGCCTAGGATAGAAGTAGCGATCTGAGTTTTATCGCCAATCTCAGCCACAAAGAAAGCAATAAAGCTGGCAATGAAAGGACCTCGGTTTGAAATCTGTTCGTCATCATCCAACTTATCAGGAATCAACACCCAAGCCGCCATCGCGACAAAACTGACCACCAGCACCCACTTTAAAATATCAGGTGATAAATAATCAGCGACAACCACACCTAACCATGCAGCCAAAGCGTGGTTGGCAATGGTTGCCAAAAAGATTGCTGCAATAATTGGTATTGGTTTGCGGTAACGACTTGCGAGTAATAGAGATAGCAATTGGGTCTTATCGCCAATTTCTGCTAACGCTACAGTAGTAATTGAAATAGCTAAAACGCTCACGACATGCTCATTGGGGCAGGGATTATTATATTTAACCAAAGACAAACCTCACGCCCCTACCCCGGTTCGTGATGATTTGTCTAAGGTCTTGCTAAACTTGAAAGGCTTCAAGTCTCGAACGCCATGGTGATTTTGCACCAATTATGTTGACGGACGAACCAGATGAAACAGAAACTTCATCAGGTAAGCTACTCCCCAAAGACAGGCGCAATTCTAGCCACCTTTGTTGCGCTTCTCAAGAGCCAAAGCAGGCAAAAACTCCCTTTTAAGAAAAATACAGCAGATAACGCGGTAAAAATTCATTAAAGGAGAAAATCGCCCACGAATTAATCAAGATTAGCTCTACTCCCATGCTCAATATCTGGTTATACTAGATTGTTAATTTATTCAACCGTAATTACTCTTTATCGCCGTTGTTAGAGTTGAAAAACTCGGCATAGATGACGAATTAACGAGTAACAAGAGAATCGCGCGAACCTGACTTATGCAAAAATACGATATCAAAACCTTCCAGGGAATGATCCTCGCGCTGCAGGATTATTGGGCTCAAAATGGTTGTACCATTGTTCAACCGCTAGATATGGAAGTGGGTGCGGGTACCTCTCACCCAATGACCTGTCTACGAGCGCTTGGCCCAGAGCCAATGTCGACAGCTTACGTACAACCTTCACGTCGTCCTACTGATGGCCGTTACGGTGAAAACCCTAACCGTCTTCAGCACTACTACCAATTCCAAGTAGCGCTAAAACCATCGCCTGACAATATTCAAGAGTTGTACCTTGGCTCCCTTGAAGTTCTTGGTATTGACCCTCTTGTACACGACATCCGTTTCGTAGAAGACAACTGGGAAAACCCAACACTAGGCGCATGGGGTCTAGGCTGGGAAGTTTGGCTAAACGGCATGGAAGTGACTCAGTTTACTTACTTCCAACAAGTTGGCGGCCTTGAGTGTAAACCAGTCACTGGTGAGATCACTTACGGTATCGAACGTCTAGCAATGTACATCCAAGAAGTAGACTCTGTTTACGACCTAGTTTGGAACATCGCGCCAGACGGCAGCAAGGTGACTTACGGTGACATCTTCCACCAAAACGAAGTAGAGCAATCAACTTACAACTTCGAGCACGCAGACGTTGAATTCCTATTTGGTTTCTTCGAGCAGTGTGAGAAAGAGTGTAAAGAGTTGCTTGAGCTTGAAAAGCCACTGCCATTACCTGCTTACGAGCGCATTCTAAAAGCAGGTCACGCATTCAACCTACTAGACGCGCGTAAAGCGATCTCAGTAACTGAGCGTCAGCGTTACATCCTGCGCATCCGCGATCTGACTAAGTCAGTAGCAGAAGCATACTACGCATCGCGTGAAGCTCTTGGCTTCCCAATGTGTAAGAAAGAACAAGCGTAAGGGGTAGAGAACATGGCAAAAGAATTTCTAATCGAGCTAGGTACAGAAGAGCTACCACCAACGCAACTTCGTACGCTAGCTGAAGCATTCGCAGCAAACTTCGAAGCAGAACTAAAAGGCGCTGAGCTAGCTCACGAAGGCGTGAAATGGTTTGCGGCTCCTCGTCGTCTTGCACTTAAAGTCGCGGCACTAGCAGAAAGCCAATCAGACAAAATCGTTGAAAAACGTGGCCCTGCGGTTTCTGCAGCGTTTGACGCGGAAGGCAACCCAACCAAAGCGGCTCAAGGCTGGGCACGCGGTTGTGGTATTTCTGTTGACCAAGCAGAGCGCATGGTTACAGATAAAGGTGAATGGCTACTGTTCAAACAAGAAGTGAAAGGTAAGCCAACGTCTGAGATCGTCGTTGAACTTGCAGCGAAAGCACTAGCAAACCTACCTATCGCAAAACCAATGCGCTGGGGTAACAAAACGACTCAATTTATCCGTCCAGTTAAGACGCTAACCATGCTGATGGGCAGCGACCTAATCGAAGGCGAGATCCTTGGTGTCGCTTCTGACCGCACTATCCGTGGTCACCGCTTCATGGGTGAGCAAGAGTTCACTATCGATTCTGCTGAGCAATACCCTGCTATCCTAGAAGAGCGCGGTAAAGTTATGGCTGATTACGAAGCACGTAAAGCCATCATCCTAGCTGACGCACAAAAAGCGGCAGCCGAAGTTGGCGGTATCGCTGATCTAGAAGATGACCTAGTAGAAGAAGTAACGTCTCTGGTTGAATGGCCTGTAGTACTAACAGCGAAGTTCGAAGAAGAGTTTCTAAAAGTGCCTTCTGAAGCGTTGGTTTACACCATGAAAGGTGACCAGAAGTACTTCCCTGTTTACGACGAAAACAAGAAGCTACTACCTAACTTCATCTTCGTATCGAACATCGAATCAAAAGAGCCTCGTTACGTAATCGAAGGTAACGAGAAAGTGGTTCGTCCTCGTCTTGCTGACGCAGAGTTCTTCTTCAACACAGACCGTAAGCGTCCGCTTATCGACCGTCTGCCTGAACTAGAGCAAGCGATCTTCCAAAAGCAACTGGGTACGATCAAAGACAAAACAGACCGCATCACAGAACTTGCTGGCTACATTGCAGAGCAAATCGGTGCTGACGTTGAGAAATCAAAGCGTGCTGGTCTACTAGCAAAATGTGACCTAATGACCTCAATGGTATTCGAATTCACGGATACTCAAGGTGTTATGGGTATGCACTACGCTCGCCACGACGGTGAAGCAGAAGAAGTTGCAGTCGCACTGAATGAGCAATACATGCCTCGTTTCGCAGGTGATGAACTGCCATCAAACGGCGTTTCAACAGCAGTTGCAATGGCAGACAAGTTAGACACTATCGTAGGTATCTTCGGTATTGGTCAAGCGCCTAAAGGCAGCGACCCATTCGCACTACGCCGCGCATCTCTAGGTGTACTACGTATCATCGTTGAATACGGCTACAACCTAGATCTTGTTGACCTCGTTGCGAAAGCGAAGTCACTGTTTGGTGACCGCTTAACTAACGAAAACGTTGAGCAAGACGTGATTGAATTCATGCTTGGTCGTTTCCGTGCTTGGTACCAAGACGAAGGCTTCAGCGTCGACATCATTCAAGCAGTACTAGCGCGTCGTCCGACTAAACCAGCAGACTTCGACCAACGAGTTAAAGCGGTTTCTCACTTCCGTGAACTGGAAGCGGCAGAGTCTCTAGCAGCAGCGAACAAACGTGTAGGTAACATCCTAGCGAAATTCGACGGCGAACTAGCAGCAGACATCGACCTAGCACTTCTACAAGAAGACGCAGAGAAAGCACTAGCAGAAAGCGTTGAAGTAATGACGGAAGCGCTAGAGCCAGCATTTGCTACAGGTAACTACCAGGAAGCCCTAAGCAAGCTAGCTGACCTACGTGAACCAGTTGATGCGTTCTTTGATAACGTAATGGTAATGGCAGACGACGAAGCACTTAAGAAGAACCGTCTGACACTACTGAACAACCTGCGTAACCTGTTCTTACAGGTCGCAGATATCTCTGTCCTTCAAAAGTAATTCATTACTCTTCGAAGTGATTAAGAAATAAGTAAAAGGGAAGCAGATGCTTCCCTTTTTTGTTGTCTTCAAACTGATGAAGGTGACGCTTATTATTCATTTTGTGAACAAGACTAAAATTTGTAGGGTGAGACGCGTTTAACTTATTGGTGTAGAGCTCGGATTGTAGAGGCACAGTTTTGCTATAACTGGACTGTTTATTCGGGGGAAGGACACAATGAAAAAAACAATTCTCGCACTCTCTATCGGTCTATTGAGCGCCTGCAGCCAGATTCCAGAAAATGCTATCGTACTGAGCGTCGGAGACGATACAGCCGTCTTCGAACCAAACTCTAACGGCTTACTTGTCGCCGAGCAAAAACTCGAAAAAGGCAGCTACACCTTTACCATTGCCGACAGTAATCAAAGCTGTGGAAGTAGTTTTGCTTTGGCAGAAGAAAGCCGCATCAAATTCAATCGTCCATTAAAAATGGATAATTGCGCCACAGATGCCCAAATGCCGCTGCGCATCTTCAAAGCCAACACCTATCAATTTACGCTCAACCCAACCACTAACGAGCTAACTGTTAGGCTCAAACCCAAAAAGAATCAAGACATCACCTACTCTTGCCCTGTCGCAACCAATACGCCAAAAACCATCAACGTTGAGCAAACCTTTAATGATGGCACGGTCGTTCGCGATGCCTTAACCGGACAACAAGCTACAGTCGCCAATGGCAGCGTAACCATGCAGCCGGGCCCTATGAGCCAAGGTCTGTTGTTACTAGAAGAGGTTGAGCAACAAGCAGAAAAACCTTTCAGTTGGGACAACGCGACGGTGTACTTCGTCATGACTGACCGCTTCTATAACGGCAACCCAGACAACGACAACAGCTACGGTCGCAGCAAAGACGGGAAATACGAGATTGGTACCTTCCATGGTGGTGACTTAGCGGGTCTGACGAAAAAACTCGATTACATCGAATCACTTGGTGTCAATGCTATCTGGATAACCTCACCACTGGAACAAATCCACGGCTGGGTTGGCGGCGGCGATAAAGGCGACTTTAAGCACTACGGCTACCACGGCTATTACCATCAAGATTGGACCAAGCTTGATGCCAACATGGGTACCGAAGATGAACTCAGAACCTTCGTCGATACCGCCCATAAGAAAGGTATCCGCGTGATTTGGGATGTGGTCATGAACCACACAGGTTATGCAACATTAGCAGACATGCAGGAATTCGGCTTTGGTCAGCTTTACCTTGATGACCAAGAAGCCAAAGAAGTCCTCGGTGAAAAATGGACCGACTGGCAGCCAAAATCAGGACAAAGCTGGCACAGCTTCAACGACTACATCAAATACGGTGATAGCGAAGCGTGGGATAAATGGTGGGGCAAAGATTGGATTCGTACCGACATCGGCGAGTACGATGCGCCGGGATACAACGACATCACCATGTCTTTAAACTACCTACCGGATCTCAAAACCGAATCGACTCAGAAAACCGGCTTACCGAACTTCTTCCGCAATAAAGACACTAATGCGCAAGATAAGCTGAAAACCCCACGTGAGCATCTGATTACCTGGTTATCCGACTGGGTACGCGACTACGGCATTGATGGTTTCCGCGTCGACACTGCTAAGCACGTTGAAATGGAAGCGTGGGCAGAGCTGAAAGCCAGCACCACTCAAGCGCTTGCCCAGTGGAAGCAAAACAACCCAGACAAAGCCTTGGATGATCTACCTTTCTGGATGACGGGTGAAGTATGGGCGCACAGCGTGGTGAAAAGCCCGTATTTCGATAACGGCTTCGATTCCATCATCAACTTCGAGTTCCAATCTGATGTAGCACCAAAAGCGCTGAAATGCTTTGCTCAACTCGATAGCGATTATCGCCGCTACGCGGAACGTATTAACTCCGATCCTGAGTTCAACGTGTTGAGTTACCTGTCTTCGCATGATACTCAACTGTTTTGGTCGGCACGCAGCCGCAGCTTCGATGACCAAGCACGCGCTGCCAATGCACTAATGCTGGCTCCGGGTGCAGTCCAAATCTACTACGGCGATGAGATTGCTCGTGACTTTGGCGTGACTGGCTCCGATCCTACTCAAGGTACTCGCTCTGATATGCCATGGGATAAGATTCATGGCGAACGTGAAGACTTGCTGCAACATTGGCAAAAACTCGGCGAATTCCGTAAACGCCACCCAGCGGTTGCGCAAGGCAAACACATCACTCGCAATCAAGAAGGGTATTACGCGTTCGAGCGCCAATACCACGACGACAAAGTGCTGATCGTCTACACTGGCGAATAGCCGATTCACTCCACCAGCAAGGGAAGCATTTCGCTTCCCTTTTTTATTCACTGCTCATATCCCCATCATCTGGTCTGATGACAAACTTTTTTCTTCTTCGAGTAAATTCACACTTTGCGTCGTAATAACATTAGGGTAAGGTCAAGTATTACTCTATAAGCTGATGTTTCATCAGCATTCAATACACATAAGCAATCACAATGAATTAGGTATCAGTCAGCATGCAGTTCTCAAAGTTTGGTGAAAAATTTAATCAGTATTCAGGTATCACGCAGTTAATGGACGATTTGAATGATGGTCTACGCACACCAGGTGCCATCATGCTCGGTGGAGGTAACCCAGCCGCCATTCCTGCCATGCTCGATTACTTTCACCAAGCCAGTGAGGAAATGCTCGCCAGTGGCGAACTCGTCGCCGCACTCGCCAACTACGATGGGCCGCAGGGTAAAGACGCGTTCGTGAAAGCGCTGGCTCAGTTATTCCGTGAAACTTACGGTTGGGAGATTTCAGAGAAGAACATCAGCCTAACTAACGGCAGCCAAAGTGGCTTCTTCTACTTGTTCAACTTACTCGCAGGTAAACAGCCTGACGGTTCGCATAAGAAGGTGCTACTGCCTATCGCGCCTGAGTACATCGGCTATGGTGATGCTGGCATTGATGAAGATATTTTTGTCTCTTACCACCCAGAAATCGAGCTGTTAGATAACGGATTGTTTAAATACCACGTCGATTTTGAACAGCTAACCGTCGACGATTCTGTTGCGGCAATCTGCGCATCTCGCCCAACCAACCCAACGGGTAACGTACTGACAGACGAAGAAGTGCGTAAACTGGACAAACTCGCACGTGAAAACAACATCCCACTGATCATCGATAACGCCTACGGCTTGCCGTTCCCGAACATCATCTTTGAAGATGTCGAACCGTTCTGGAATGAAAACACCATCTTGTGCATGAGCCTATCCAAACTTGGCTTGCCAGGCGTGCGTTGCGGGATTGTGATTGCGAGTGAAGAAATCACTCAAGCGTTAGCCAATATGAACGGCATCATCAGCCTAGCACCAGGCAGTGTGGGTCCAGCGCTGGCAAACCACATCATCGCTAAAGGCGACCTGCTTAAACTGAGTTCAGAGGTGATTAAGCCGTTTTACAAGCAGAAGTCGCAACGTGCGGTTGAACTGCTGCAAGAAGCGATTACCGATGAGCGCTTCCGTATTCACAAACCTGAAGGGGCGATCTTCTTGTGGTTATGGTTTGATGAGCTGCCAATTACGACAATGGAGTTGTACCAACGCTTGAAAGCGCGTGGCGTATTGATTGTTCCGGGTGAGTACTTCTTTATTGGTCAGAAAGACGAGTGGGACCATGCTCATCAGTGCTTACGCATGAACTACGTTCAAGACGATGAGATGATGCAGAAAGGGATTGCGATTATCGCGGAAGAAGTTGAAAAGGCTTACCAGCAAGGTCAGTAAAGCAAACTCCCACATCAAAGACACAAATTAAAAAGAGCGCCAACTGGCGCTCTTTCTCACTCTATAAGGCAAATAACTTGCTGATTAGTTGCTTTCTAGCAGGTTGTTGCCACCGATAGCAATTTTACGTGGTTGCATTGCTTCTGGGATTTCACGAACCAAATCAATATGTAATAAGCCGTTTTCCATTGATGCGCCAGTCACTTTGACGTAATCCGCTAGCTGGAATTTACGTTCAAAGTCGCGCTCAGCAATGCCTTGGTACACGTAGTTTTTGCCTTCTTCTGCTTTGCGTTCGCCCTTCACAATCAACATGTTTTCGTTTTGAGTCAGATCGAGTTGGTCTTCAGAGAAGCCAGCAACTGCCATAGTAATACGGTAGTTATGCTCGTCTTTTTGCTCAATGTTGTACGGAGGGTAACCGCCAGAAGTATTTTTCGCTGTATTCGCTTCCATCAGGTTTAGCAGACGATCAAAGCCAATTGCATTACGGTATAGTGGTGAGAAATCTACGTTACGCATAAATCTATCCTCTTAATTAAGCAATAGTCTTAGCTCAGATGACGTTCATCTCACAGGCGTGTTTATGCAAAAACCAACGCCGAGCTAAGAGATTCTTATCATTCCGCAGGCCATCATTTGGCTCGGAGACATGATAGGAAGTCTAAAGGTTTAGGTTGTGTGCTAAAACGCCATATCCTCTTTTGAGCGATCTCGTTTTAGCGATTCCAGAGGGCTGTCTTCTAGTCTCTAGCAAGCCAGTCATCCTCTTCACAACTAGATATAAGGTCGTCAAAAATGACTTTCAAGGGAAAAATAAAAAATTTTAAGTGCGCTCGCTATCTCCCCCAGAAAGGTCAGTTTACCCTCGCTTTGCAATCGGTATTAAAAAGCCCACCTTTCTGGTGGGCTCAATCTGCACTCTACTTACGGGAGGATTTACGCGCTTTTACAACGCTCTTTTCTGCCGCTTTTTCCTGTTTTAACTTACGCTTTTCTTTCAGACTCAACTGTGGTTGTTTCTTGTCTTTCTTACTCATGACTTCACCTCTATTTATTGACACAACAGACAGCCACACAGCATTTTCTGCGCTGGTGGCTGCGATTGATGAACAATTTCAGTAATCACAAAGCAGCGTCGCTGATTAAAAATTTCTATTTCGAACGCATCATTTTTAGCTCGCCCTAATAAACGGGATCCCAAATAAGAATCGACCGCGAGCATACCTGTCATCGGTTGGCTCTTGTGCGAGTTGACTAACGTCATGCGATATTGATAAGCACGCTCAACATCCACTAAGCGAACCGTGTCCCCAACCGCAATACGAGCTCGGTTACGGCAATGGGCCTGTTGCTCGCAGGTTTCAAATAGCGATAACAACCTTAGTGGTGATTGATAGGTTAAAAAGCGACTGGTTAACCACCAAGTTCGCAGCGCCAAACAGTACGCCGAGAACCAGCGTTCAAACATGATTATTTCCTTCTTAATGCCTTGTCTTACAAATAAATTCAGTGCATTGAACCGGAAGTGCATCACCTCCGGCTTAGTTCAGGAAAGTCATCACCATTTTTTCAACCTCCTTATTCATCAGCTCTTCAGCACTATAGCGAGCAGAAAAAAGAAAGCAAAAGCGCCCAAGCGAACAAAATGGCGAGAAAAAAAGAAAACAGAAATAAAATGGCAAGCTTGATCAGGTTATTGGCAGTTAGCACCAGAAAAACCAAAGTCTTGGCAGAAAGTGGCGATTTTCATTGGTGGTTAAAACAAAAAAGCAGCGATTTCTCGCTGCTTTTTACTATCACGAACAGTGTCGTTATACGTCTAGGTTCGCTACTTTCAGTGCGTTCTCTTCGATGAAGTTACGACGAGGTTCTACTTGGTCACCCATCAGTGTTGTGAACAATTGGTCTGCGCCTACCGCATCCTCAATCGTTACTTGCATCATGCGACGCGTTTCTGGGTCCATAGTCGTTTCCCACAGCTGATCTGGGTTCATCTCACCTAGACCTTTGTAACGCTGACGGCTCAGACCACGCATTGACTCTTTAACCAACCAATCAAGCGCTTCTGCAAAGCTTGCTACTGGCATCGTACGCTCACCACGTTTGATGTACGCGCCTTCTTCCAGAAGCCCATCCAGTGCTTCTGATAGATCAGCCAACTTGCCGTACTCTTTCGAGTTTAGGAAATCGATGCTAATTGCATGCTCGTGCGTCACGCCGTGAGTACGAACCACAATCTTAGGCAAGTTTAAGCCTAGTTCTTCGTGCTGTTCAACTTCGTAGCTGTATTGGCTCGCGCCCACTTCTTTCGCATTCAGCTGCTCAATAAGCTGCTTCGTCCACGCTTCAACAACTGATGCGTCATGGCATTGCCCAGGCGTTAGACGAGGAGTGTAAATCAGCTCGTTTACCAAAGCACTTGGGTAACGACGGCTCATACGTTCCGCCAGTTTAATACCCGCATTGTACTGTTGAACAAGCTTCTCTAGTGCTTCACCAGCCAGTGCAGGTGCTTCTGCGTTTACATGTAGCGATGCATTATCCAGTGCCAATGATACTTGGTATTGGTTCATCGCTTCTTCGTCTTTGATGTACTGCTCTTGTTTGCCTTTTTTCACTTTGTAAAGTGGTGGCTGAGCGATGTACACGTAACCACGCTCGATAAGCTCTGGCATTTGACGGTAGAAGAAGGTCAATAGTAGCGTACGGATGTGCGAACCATCGACATCGGCATCGGTCATGATGATGATGTTGTGGTAACGCAGCTTGTCCGGATTGTACTCGTCACGACCGATACCACAGCCTAGTGCAGTGATCAGCGTTGCTACTTCTTGCGAAGACAGCATCTTGTCGAAACGTGCTTTTTCTACGTTAAGAATCTTACCTTTTAGCGGTAGGATTGCTTGGTTCTTACGGTTACGGCCTTGTTTTGCGGAGCCGCCTGCCGAATCACCCTCCACTATGTATAGTTCAGAGAGTGCCGGATCTTTTTCCTGACAGTCTGCAAGTTTACCTGGAAGGCCAGCTAGATCTAGTGCACCTTTACGGCGCGTCATTTCACGAGCTTTACGCGCTGCTTCACGTGCACGTGCTGCATCGATGATTTTCGAACAAACCATCTTCGCTTCTGTCGGGTTCTCAATCAGGAACTCAGACAGTTTTTCACCCATTGCAGACTCAACAGCTGATTTCACTTCAGAAGAAACCAGTTTGTCTTTTGTTTGGCTTGAGAACTTAGGATCTGGCACTTTCACCGAAACAACCGCAGTTAGACCTTCACGCGCATCGTCGCCTGAAGTCGCTGTTTTTGCTTTCTTAGAGAAACCTTCTTTATCCATGAAGCTGTTCAATGTACGTGTTAGCGCAGCACGGAAACCAGCAAGGTGAGTACCACCATCACGCTGTGGGATATTGTTGGTAAAGCAGAAGATATTCTCTTGGAAACCATCGTTCCATTGCATCGCCACTTCAACTGAAATGCCGTCTTCACGCTCTGAGTTAAAGTGGAAGATTTTTTCGATGATTGGCGTTTTGTTGGTGTTTAGGTGATCAACGAACGCTTGAATACCACCTTCATACATGAAGTGATCGTGTTTGTCCGCTTCACGCTCATCAACCAATTTGATCGATACACCAGAGTTCAGGAATGACAGTTCACGCAGGCGTTTCGCCAGAATGTCATAGTGGAACTCAGTGTTAGAGAAGGTCTCGGCACTTGGCCAGAAACGAATTTGTGTACCGGTTTTATCCGTATCACCCACAACGGCTAGTGGCGCTTGAGGCTCACCATGGCGGTAGGTTTGCGTATGGATATGACCACCACGATGAATCGTCAGCTCAACTTTCTCTGATAGTGCGTTTACTACTGAAACACCTACCCCGTGAAGACCACCCGATACTTTGTATGAGTTATCGTCGAACTTACCACCCGCGTGAAGTACTGTCATGATTACTTCTGCTGCAGAGACATTTTCCTCTGAGTGGATTTCTGTTGGAATGCCACGACCATCATCGCTAACGGAAACCGAGTTATCCTCATGAATTGTCACAACGATGTATTTACAGTGACCTGCCAACGCTTCATCAATTGAGTTATCCACCACCTCGAAAACCATGTGGTGAAGGCCGGTGCCGTCGTCCGTATCGCCGATGTACATTCCTGGACGCTTACGTACCGCATCCAGACCCTTCAGTACCTTAATACTCGATGAATCGTAATTTTCAGACATGAGTTTCTCTCTTCTAGTTTGACTCTATCCTGCCATGTTCCACATGAAACAATTTACCGTTATCGTCCAACATATCGGCGATTTGGCTTTCAGTGATAGAGCTTACAAATACTTGTGCGCCCGTCTCTTTTAAGCAGTCAGCAAGACGCTTGCGACGTTGGCTATCTAATTCCGACGCGAAGTCATCAATTAGGTAAATGCATTGTTTACCGGTCATCTCTGTCAGGTGTTGCCCTTGCGCGACACGCAATGCACACACCATGAGTTTTAATTGACCGCGTGACAGAACATCTTCAACGGGCGTTCCGTTCACTTTAATGCGCAAATCAGCTTTGTTTGGGCCACTAAAGGTGTATCCCAATGCCTGATCACGCTCAAAATTCTTTTCTAGTATCTCGTGGTATGGGGTGTCTTTATCCCAGCCACGATAATACTTCAATTGGATCTCAAATTCTGGCAAAAATGTCTGACAGATAGTTTCTGCGACGGTTTTCATCTGCTCGATGTAACTTGCTCGCCATTGGCTGATGTTTTCAGCCAACCCTGCCATTTCCTGATCCCAATAACTGAGCTCACGATAACTATTGGCGGTTTTCAACAGCGCGTTGCGCTGCTTGTTCAGGCGCTTGAACCTTCCCCATGCTTGATAAAAAGCGGGCTCGGTATGAAACACGCCCCAATCAATAAACGCGCGACGATGTTTAGGGCCATCTGTCAGTAAATCAAACCCTTCTGGGTGTATCAACTGCAGAGGCAGAACTTGTGCCAACTGCGCTAATTTTTGTCCAGATTGACCGCCTATTTTAACCTCTGTTGAGCCATCACGCTGCTTATTAATGCCGATAGGTAGCTCAAATTGATCCGAGTTCAAAAAACGACCATGAACAAACAGTTCGTCACACTCATTTTGTATCACTCGTCCGGTGAGAGAACTCTTGAATGAGCGGCCATGCCCGAGCAGGTAAACCGCTTCTAAGACACTGGTTTTACCGCTGCCGTTCGGCCCGATAAGAAAGTTAAAGCCTGCTGATAACTCAATATCACAGGCTTTAATGTTTCGAAACTGCTGAATGATGAGACGAGAAAGAGGCATTCAGTTGGCTTATAGACGAATTGGCATCACCACGTACATGGCACTGTCATCGTCGGCATTTTCAATCAATGCGCTAGCGTTAGCATCCGACATCGACACACGTACATTTTCACAACGCAACGTGTTCAGAACATCAAGCACATAGCTTACGTTAAAGCCGATTTCGATGGCGTCACCTTCAAAGGTCACATCAAGCATCTCTTCCGCTTCTTCTTGTTCTGGGTTATTCGCGGTTATGCGCATTTCAGTATCAGCCAGATTCACACGCACGCCACGGAATTTTTCGTTGGAAAGAATCGCAGCACGAGAGAAGGCTTGGCGCAACTCGTCACAACTTGCTATTAGGGTCTTATTGGTGCTCTGAGGCAATACGCGGCGGTAGTCAGGGAAACGACCATCAACCAACTTAGAGGTAAAAGTAAAGTTATTCACCTCAGCACGAACATTGGAGCTACCGATCTGAAGTACTACAGGTTGCTCTGGCGCGTCCATCAACTTCACTAATTCTTGCACACCTTTGCGTGGCACGATGATTTGCTTCTGCGCAAAATCCGCACCCAGCTGAGTTTGCGATACCGCCATACGGTGGCCGTCCGTCGCCACGCTGCGTAGCGTGGTACCGTCAATTTCAAACAACATGCCGTTGAGGTAGTAACGAACGTCTTGATTCGCCATCGAGAACTGAGTTTTGTCGATCAGCGTACGTAGATCGGCTTGGCTCAGTGATACTTCCACTTCACTTTGCCAATCTTCAATATTAGGGAAATCGTTCGCAGGAAGCGTTGCCAATGAGAAACGGCTGCGACCAGAGCGAACTTGTACGCGATCACCTTCTAATATAAATGTGATGATCGCATCGTCCGGTAAACCACGGCAGATATCGAGAAACTTACGCGAAGGAACGGTAATGCTGCCCGCTTCAAAATCACCTTCTAGCGTCACTTTGCTTACTAACTCTACTTCAAGATCGGTTGCCGTCATCGACAATACGTTCTCTTCTACTTTAAGAAGTAGGTTACCCAGGATTGGCAGAGTTGGTCGGCCACCTAAAGCGCCCGAAACCTGCTGTAGCGGTTTGATTAAATGACTACGTTCAATGGTAAATTTCATGCTTGGCTCTTTACGCTGTCAGCTCAATAAATGATTTGCTTAGAATACCGTTATTCTAACCGATTACGAGGACAGGGTGCGAATCAAGTTAGAGTAATCTTCTTTTATATCGTGGCTCTCTTCACGCAGCTGCTCAATCTTGCGACACGCATGAAGTACGGTCGTATGATCGCGGCCACCAAACGCATCACCAATTTCAGGCAAGCTGTGGTTGGTTAACTCTTTTGCTAACGCCATGGCCAGCTGACGAGGACGCGCTACAGAACGAGAGCGACGCTTAGACAGCAAGTCCGCCACTTTAATCTTGTAGTATTCCGCCACGGTCTTTTGAATGTTATCGATCGTCACCAGCTTCTCTTGCAGAGCAAGCAGATCGCGCAGCGCTTCACGAACAAAATCAATCGTAATTGGACGACCAGTGAAATTCGCATTAGCGATAACACGGTTCAGTGCACCTTCGAGCTCACGAACGTTCGAACGCAGACGCTTGGCAATGAAGAATGCCACTTCATCAGCAAGGTGGATTTGGTGATCTTCGGCTTTTTTCATCAAGATCGCCACACGCGTTTCAAGCTCAGGCGGCTCGATCGCAACAGTAAGACCCCAACCAAAGCGAGATTTAAGACGATCTTCAACGCCATTAATTTCTTTAGGATAACGGTCAGACGTTAAGATGATCTGCTGGTTACCTTCCAATAGTGCGTTGAAGGTATGGAAGAATTCTTCTTGCGAACGTTCTTTATTAGCAAAGAATTGGATGTCATCGATAAGGAGTGCATCCACACTGCGGTAGTAGCGTTTGAATTCTTCAATCGCATTGTTTTGCAGCGCTTTCACCATGTCTTGCACAAAACGTTCTGAGTGCATGTAGACCACTTTCGCGTTCGGGTTGTTATCCACAATCGCGTTACCCACCGCATGCAATAAGTGGGTTTTACCCAAACCCGTGCCGCCGTATAGGAATAGTGGGTTGTAAGCTGCACCTGGGTTATCCGATACCTGACGCGCCGCAGCCAAACCCAGTTGGTTCGACTTACCTTCAACAAAGTTGTCGAACTTGTGTTTTGGGTTCATGTTTGAGCGGTGATTGATCGCCGCAATCGCTTGAGCGTCGTCATCCCAGGTTTTGTGTACTGGCTTACGCGCCTGTAATTGCGCAGGTGCAGATGACTCCGCAGCCACATCTGCAGGCGTACGTGTCGGCGCTGGTTTTGGAGCAGAGACAGGTCGACTCCCCACTTCAAAGCGTAAGTTAGGAATGTCGCCACCACAGTATTCCTGCAGTAAGCGAGTAATATTGTTCAGATACTTATCACGCACCCAGTCCAACACAAAGCGGTTTGGCGCGAATAGAGTGAGAGTATTGTCATTGAGCTCCGCTTGTAGCGGACGAACCCACATGCTGAATTCTGTAGCTGGTAGCTCTTCTTGAAGCTGCTGCAAACATTGCAGCCAAAGCGAAGATGACACGGTGCCCCCACGGAGTAATTGAATTATCGGAAAAGACTGGCAATTTTACCTGTTGATAACCAAGATCGCCAGCGATTGATCGACGATCCAGTGAATAAGATCCAAGTTATTCACAATTATTTCTGCAAACTTGATGAGATCAACACACCTTGCCCCAAATTTGCCCACACAACGATCCACAATTGGGCAAAATTCACAAGATCGAGCGATTGGTGATAAGTCTGTGTATTATTTTATTCCCAATGCTGATTTTGTCGATCATTTCCCCTGGTTCAGTTCGCATTTTCGTCACATTTAACATTCTTCTTCTATTATCTAATAACTCACAGGTCTAGGTTATTGCTCTTGGTTATTTATTTAATTGAGCTAACTAACAGTAGTATTTCCAACCATAAAATTATGGAGATGTATTATGAAAAACTGGATTAAGGTTGCCGTTGCAGCCATTGCACTGTCGGCAGCAACCGTACAAGCCGCTACTGAAGTCAAAGTTGGTATGTCAGGTCGCTACTTCCCGTTTACTTTTGTAAAGCAAGATAAGCTACAAGGCTTTGAAGTCGACATGTGGGATGAAATCGGCAAACGCAACGATTACAAAATCGAATACGTAACCGCTAACTTCTCTGGTTTATTTGGTCTGCTAGAAACCGGTCGCATCGATACGATCTCCAACCAAATCACCATGACTGATGAGCGTAAAGCCAAATACCTATTTGCTGACCCTTACGTTGTAGATGGCGCACAAATTACCGTGCGTAAAGGCAACGACAGCATCAAAGGTGTTGACGATCTTGCGGGCAAAACCGTTGCGGTGAACCTAGGATCTAACTTCGAGCAACTGCTGCGTCAATACGACAAAGACGGCAAGATCAACATTAAAACGTACGACACAGGTATCGAACATGACGTGGCGCTCGGTCGTGCAGATGCATTTGTAATGGATCGTCTTTCTGCGTTAGAGCTGATTAAGAAAACCGGTCTTCCTTTGGAATTGGCGGGCGAACCGTTTGAAACCATTCAAAACGCATGGCCTTTCGTGGACAACGAGAAAGGTCGTAAGCTGCAAGAAGAAGTAAACAAAGCACTGGCTGAGATGCGCGCAGATGGTACAGTAGAGAAAATTTCCGTGAAGTGGTTTGGCGCTGACATCACGAAATAAGAACTCTTTGTACTTTAGGCCGCAAAGTGGTATCACTCTCGGACTAAAATAAACTTACGTAAAGGTGGAACTTGTTTTCCACCTTTTCTTTTCTCTAGCCTTTAGGTAAGCCGTATGGGATTTGACTTTAATTACATGTTGGAACTGCTGCCGATATTGCTGAAATATCTTGGCACTACCATGGAAATGGCGACATGGGGATTGGTGTTTTCACTGATTTTATCCGTCATTTTAGCCAATATTCGCGTATTTAAACTGCCAGTTCTGGATCAATTAAGCCAACTGTACATCAGCTTCTTCCGTGGCACCCCTCTCTTAGTTCAGCTTTTCCTGCTTTATTACGGCTTACCACAAATTTTCCCATTGATGGTGGGTATTGATGCCTTCTCAGCAGCGGTGATCGGTTTAACGCTGCACTTTGCCGCTTATATGGCGGAAAGTATTCGTGCCGCCATTATTGGTATTGATCGCAGCCAAATGGAAGCGAGCTTGTCGGTGGGTATGACAACATCTCAGGCGATGCGCCGAGTGATTTTACCTCAAGCAACGCGTGTCGCACTGCCTTCATTGATGAACTATTTCATCGATATGATCAAGTCAACGTCTCTCGCCTTCACGCTTGGTGTGGCCGAAATCATGGCGAAAGCACAGATGGAAGCCTCATCAAGTTTCCGTTTCTTTGAAGCTTTCCTTGCGGTTGCTCTTATTTACTGGGGCGTGGTGGTGATTCTGACTCGCGTACAAATCTGGGCAGAAGCAAAACTGAATAAGGCGTACGTACGATGATTAAGTTAGAAAATATTCACAAACGTTTTGGTGAGACTGAAGTGCTGAAAGGCATCGACCTCGATATTAAGCAAGGTGAGATCATCGTGATTATCGGCTCAAGTGGTACGGGTAAATCAACCTTGCTGCGTACGGTGAACTTTCTAGAACAAGCAGATGAAGGTCGTATCACGATAGATGACATCTCCGTTGATACTCAAAAACACACTAAAGCCGAAGTATTAGCGCTGCGTCGTCGAACTGGCTTTGTGTTCCAAAACTATGCCCTGTTTGCCCATATGAATGCGCGCCAGAACATTGCCGAAGGTCTAGTGACCGTTCGAGGTTGGAAAAAAGTCGATGCTCTCAAACGAGCGCAACAAATTCTGGATGACATTGGCCTTGGGGATAAAGGCGATAGTTATCCAGCGGCACTGTCTGGCGGCCAACAACAACGTGTGGGTATCGGCCGAGCGATGGCGCTGCAACCAGAACTGCTGTTGTTTGACGAACCAACTTCTGCGCTGGATCCGGAATGGGTTGGAGAAGTTCTCTCATTAATGAAGAAGTTAGCTAATCAGCATCAAACCATGCTGGTGGTGACGCACGAGATGCAATTCGCGAAAGAAGTCGCAGATAGAGTGATCTTCATGGCGGAAGGCAATATCGTTGAGCAAGGTTCTCCACAGGATATCTTCGATAATCCACAAGATCCTCGTTTGAAAAAATTCCTTAACCAAGTAGGAATAGAGTAACGATCAAGCATCAGGATCGATTGATCCTTGAGATTTTACTCACACTACGTATAATCGCCCGGCCGGAATTTCGTACTCATTGAGTCATTGACACATTATGTGAGTGTGATTACAATTCCGCCTCTTTGTTGAGAGGCGTCGGTTGTCCTTCTCTATATAAAGAGCTTCTTTATATAAGAAAGCAAATACCCACGCCGGGTTTAACAAGAACCTAAAACTACTGATCAGTAAAGGTAATTATCATGAAACGCACTTTTCAACCTACAGTTCTAAAGCGCAAGCGTACTCACGGCTTCCGTGCTCGCATGGCAACTAAGAACGGTCGTAAAGTTATCAACGCACGTCGTGCAAAAGGCCGTGCGCGCCTATCAAAATAATCGCTAGTTTATTTTGAACACGTACGCGTTTAATCGGGAGTTACGTTTGTTAACTCCCGAGCATTATCAAAACGTCTTCCAGCAAGCTCATCGAGCTGGCTCGCCTCATTTCACCATCATTGCTCGCAATAACAAACTTTCTCATCCACGATTAGGTTTAGCGGTTCCAAAAAAGCAAATCAAAACGGCTGTCGGTCGTAACCGATTTAAGCGTTTGGCTCGTGAAAGCTTTCGTAACAATCAACATCAGCTTCCAAACAAAGATTTTGTTGTGATTGCGAAGAAAAGCGCGCAAGATTTAAGCAATGAGGAAATTTTTAAGTTGTTTGATAAGCTATGGCAACGCCTGTCTCGCCCTTCACGTGGATAGCCATTGGGCTCGTTTATCTGTATCGCTGGTTTATCAGCCCTTTGATTGGTCCTCGTTGCCGGTTCACACCAACCTGTTCCACTTACGCGCTAGAAGCTTTGAGAGCTCACGGTTTTGTAAAAGGATGTTGGTTATCAGGCAAACGTCTATTAAAATGCCACCCTTTGAATGAAGGGGGGTATGACCCCGTTCCACCAGTCCAAAAACAAGACAGAGATAACTAACGATGGATTCTCAACGTAATATCCTGCTCATCGGTTTGGCCCTGGTTTCTTTTTTGCTGTTTCAACAATGGCAAGTAGCAAAGAATCCAGAACCTCAAGCAGTTGAACAGGCTCAATCAAGCAGCACTCTACCTGCACCATCTTTTGCTGATAAACTTGACCCAGTTCCTGGCCAACAGCAAGCTTCTGCAAAAACTATCACAGTAACGACTGATGTTTTAACTCTGTCGATCGACACCGTTGGTGGCGATGTGGTACATGCCAACCTTAACGAATACTCTGCTGAGT
The DNA here is from genome assembly GCF_054064075.1 of Vibrio sp. JZG10. NCBI lineage: Bacteria > Pseudomonadati > Pseudomonadota > Gammaproteobacteria > Vibrionales > Vibrionaceae > Vibrio > Vibrio sp. JZG10. The sequence goes on along the minus strand of NZ_JBSUGE010000018.1, from coordinate 16,419 downwards.
TAGATTCATCAGATTCCTTTGTTCTGCTTAAAGACGCTCAAGGTCACCAATTTATCGCTCAAAGCGGTCTAGTGGGTCCTCAAGGTATCGACTTGAGCAGCACAAATCGCCCTCACTACAACGTAAGTGCAGACAGCTTCACAATGGCTGACGGTCAAGATGAACTTCGCGTTCCGATGACATTCACTGCAAACGGCATCGAATACACCAAAACTTACATCTTTAAACGCGGCAGCTACGCGCTTAACGTTGAATACGATGTAGTAAACAACTCAGGCAATAACGCAACATTTGGTATGTACGCTCACCTACGTCAAAACTTAATGGACGATGGTGGTAGCATCACAATGCCTACTTACCGTGGTGGCGCATACTCAACAGAAGATACGCGTTACAAGAAGTACAGCTTTGATGATATGCAGGATCGCAACCTGTCTCTTAACCTAGCCGATGGCCAAGGTTGGGCAGCAATGATTCAGCACTACTTTGCCGCAGCTTGGATCCCACGTAACGAACCAGGTACTAACCTATACACTCGTGTAATTGGCAACCTAGGCGATATCGGCGTTCGTATGCCGAACAAAACTATCGCAACAGGCGATCAGGCTAAGTTTGAAGCAACACTTTGGGTTGGTCCAAAACTGCAAGATGAAATGGCAGAAGTGGCGCCTAACCTAGACCTAGTAGTGGACTACGGCTGGTTATGGTTCATTGCGAAGCCTCTTCATATGTTGCTTTCATTCATCCAGAGCTTTGTTGGTAACTGGGGTGTGGCAATCATCTGTCTGACCTTCATCGTTCGTGGTGCAATGTACCCACTAACAAAAGCGCAATACACGTCTATGGCGAAAATGCGTATGCTACAGCCTAAGCTGCAAGCAATGCGTGAGCGTATCGGTGATGACCGTCAGCGCATGAGCCAAGAAATGATGGAACTGTACAAGAAAGAGAAAGTGAACCCACTAGGTGGCTGTTTACCTCTTATCCTACAGATGCCTATCTTCATCGCACTATACTGGGCGCTAATGGAATCGGTAGAGCTTCGTCACTCACCATTCTTTGGTTGGATTCACGACTTGTCAGCGCAGGACCCTTACTACATCCTGCCGCTATTGATGGGTGCGTCTATGTTCCTAATCCAGAAGATGAGCCCGACAACAGTAACGGATCCAATGCAGCAGAAGATCATGACTTTTATGCCGGTTATGTTTACCTTCTTCTTCTTGTTCTTCCCATCAGGTCTCGTTCTGTACTGGTTAGTGTCGAACATCGTAACGCTTATCCAGCAAACTCTGATCTACAAAGGATTGGAGAAAAAAGGCTTACACAGCAAGTAACCTTTTAGGAAATGATTGAGAAAGGCGGCCAAAAGGTCGCCTTTTTGTTTTTGGCTGATTACAATTCAGCTAACTAAAGTTATGGCTCAATTTGAGCCCAGCTCAAAAGGCAAAATTATGACTACAGATACGATTGTCGCTCAAGCGACCGCGCCTGGTCGTGGCGGTGTCGGTATTATTCGAGTATCAGGCCCTAAAGCCAACCAAGTGGCGTTAGAAGTCACGGGTAAGACACTAAAGCCTCGCTATGCAGAGTACCTGCCGTTTAAGTCAGAAGATGGCACTGTGCTTGATCAGGGCATCGCTCTGTACTTCCCTAACCCGCACTCATTTACAGGTGAAGACGTACTTGAGCTGCAAGGCCATGGCGGCCCCGTCGTGATGGATATGCTGATAAAACGCATTCTAGGTATTAATGGTATTCGAGCAGCTCGCCCTGGTGAGTTCTCTGAACGCGCGTTCCTGAACGATAAACTCGACCTCGCTCAAGCAGAAGCAATTGCAGACCTCATTGATGCAAGTTCTGAAGAAGCAGCAAAATCGGCGCTGCAATCCTTACAGGGCGCCTTTTCAGGGCGCATTAATACCTTAGTTGAGTCGCTGATTCATTTACGTATCTATGTTGAGGCAGCCATCGACTTCCCAGAAGAAGAAATCGACTTTCTGGCCGACGGCAAAGTGGCTGGTGACCTACAAGCCATCATCGACAACCTAGATGCGGTGCGCAAAGAAGCCAACCAAGGCGCGATCATGCGTGAAGGGATGAAAGTCGTGATTGCAGGTCGTCCAAATGCGGGCAAATCAAGCCTACTGAACGCGCTATCAGGCAAAGAGTCTGCAATCGTAACCGACATCGCAGGTACCACGCGTGACGTCCTGCGCGAGCATATCCACATTGATGGCATGCCACTGCACATCATTGATACAGCAGGTCTGCGTGATGCCTCCGACGAAGTCGAGAAAATCGGTATCGAGCGCGCGTGGGATGAAATCGCTCAAGCAGACCGCGTCTTGTTCATGGTAGATGGCACCACAACCGATGCCACCGATCCGAAAGATATCTGGCCAGACTTTGTGGATCGCCTACCCGACAATATCGGCATAACCGTGATCCGAAACAAAGCGGATCAAACGGGTGAAGAAATGGGGATCTGCCACGTCAATAACCCTACCCTCATCCGCTTGTCAGCGAAAACTGGTGCAGGGGTTGAAGCTCTGCGTGAACACCTCAAAGAATGCATGGGCTTCTCAGGCAACAGTGAAGGTGGCTTTATGGCTCGTCGCCGTCACCTCGATGCGTTGGAACGCGCCGCACAGCACCTTCAAATAGGCCAAGAACAGCTTGAAGGCTATATGGCTGGTGAGATACTGGCAGAAGAGCTGCGCATCACCCAACAGCATCTCAACGAGATTACCGGCGAGTTCAGTTCTGACGACTTACTGGGCCGAATCTTCTCTTCATTCTGTATCGGGAAGTAAAGTGGGCAAATAACGGAAAACAACAGCAAGCAACGGTAGATAACACACTGATTTTATTAGATCGTCATTTGCCGTTTGTTTCCATCCGTTGCCGTTAATTGCCAAATCTAGTCCCCAGTTGGTCCCCAATGACATGATAAATGCCGTATTGGGGACCAATTGGGGACAAAGATGAAAATTTTCATTGAAAAACGGACACTTAAAGCAGATGGAACGCGAACATTGCGTCTCATTTATGACCACGGTTATACCACTAAATCAAACGGATCTCGTCAGCGAAAACGTGAATACGAAGTGCTAGATCTGTTTATCTATGACAAACCCAAAACACCAGCTCAGCGAAAACATAACAAAGAGCACCTTCTCCTAGCCGAAACTATTAAGAGTAAACGACTGGTTGAGTGGCAATCTCAGAAGCATGGTTTTGAGGATCGAACCAAGCGCTCAGCTAGCTTCATTGATTACTTTCAACGGCAAATTGACATAAAAGAACAAACCACCTCAACCTCCAACCATTTGATCTGGCTTTCAGCTCGTAAGCACCTGCTGCTCTACTGCGGAAAACATGATCTTAGTTTTGATGAGCTGGATAAAGACTGGTTAGACGGATTTAAGTATTACCTAACCAATGAAGCGAAAACCAAAAGTGATACACCGCTATCTCGCAACACACAAAGCTCCTACTTCAATAAAGTTCGCGCGGCGATCAACGAAGCACATAGAGAAGGTATTATTCGCGATAACCCGCTTTCACAAGTGACCAGTATCAAAGCGAAAACTACTAAGCGGGTTTATTTAACACTGGATGAGGTCAACGCGTTAGCCCAAACAGAGTGTCGCTATCAAGTCCTCAAAAGGGCGTTTTTGTTCTCATGTGCAACGGGGATGCGTTGGTGCGATATCCATCGACTTACTTGGTCAGAAGTAGAGACATTCAATAATCACAAACGAATTATCTTCGACCAAGCCAAACTCTCTCAGGGCGATGCTAAGAGCCTCCAATACCTAGACCTACCACAGTTCGCAGAGTCACTCTTAGGCCCAGTAAAAGCGGCTCACGAGCGCGTATTCAAGGGATTGAAATACTCTTCTTATATAAATGTAGAACTGCTTCGGTGGGCTCTGGCTGCTGGAATAAGTAAACACGTTACGTTCCATGCTGGTCGCCATACCTTTGCTGTAATTCAGCTTAGCCGAGGAATCGATATATACGCAGTATCGAAACTGCTCGGCCACAGCGAACTTAAAACAACCGAGATCTATGCCGATATAATAGAACAGCGCCGGATGGAAGCTATGCTGACATTCCCTGATATTTTTGCTTCTGGAAAGGATTCAGCGGCCTGATGAGGCCGCTGCGATAACGGTATTACTTACGAAAAGTGGTGGCGACATAGTTTGCTGCCCTTTTTTCTATCTCATGGCGAGATGAAACACGCTGCTCTTCAACCCATTTCATTATGGCTTGACGCTCAAATCGAAGGTGTTTACCAATTTTGAAAAATGGTATTTCCGCAGAGCTGGTCAGCTTATAGAGCTGGTTGGTTGATAAACCTAACAAGGCTGCACATTCATCAATCGTTAGAATGTCCTTTCCAAGCAACTCCACCTTTTGTTGCTGTAAACGCTGCTCTAACACAACCCGCTCGACATGATCGATTTTAGCCAAAATGGACTGGAGAAGGACCTGTTCATTGCTTGTCATAACTCCTCCTCCATGTCGCTACGTTGGGAAAACTGGGAAAACTGGGAAACGGATTACGCATCGGCGGTCAGCTCCTCGAGTTCTTGGATAATTTGAGAAGGTGTAAAGGCAAAGAACCTTTCCAATTTGCCGTTCACTTTTACTCGTAGCGTCCCTCTAGCCCCCTCGTTTGATTCAAACCACCGCCTTTGAACCAAAGGAGTCAGCTGGCTGATGTATTGCTTGCGCAGCTGGAGATCACGAATAAACACATTTTTATGAATCAGCCACTGCACCTCGTCTCCGTCTTGCCGGTAGTACCCGGTACTTGATGCTCTGCCGCTGGATATCTCACTTAACTGCTTTTCCCATTTGGAGAGTGCCTGCTTCAATGCCAAAAGCACTTCAAACTCTTCGTGATTTTGAGTGTGCCCTCTCGCTGTAATCCACCGCTGAAAAATACTATGGATTGAGAATAAAGACTCTTCTTCGCTCCACGGTACTAATTTATGTCGAGAGGCCAGTGAGAGCGCAACGGCAACCAAGCAAAAGCGATGTAGAACCCTTAGAACTTGAGCTGACATACAGCTTTCTTTCCAGCGCTGCATCAACCTATCCGTTTCCGATCTTAACAACAGTTCCAGATCTGGTTGTTGCACTATCAAGCACATCCAAGCTGGGAATAGCGAACCATGGTGCTTTTTCGTTGCCTCCTCCAAATGTTTGGCAAATTCGTGAGAGTCATTAAATCGGTGGATGCTAGAAAAACAGCCATATTTTTCCGTCAACGGTATCTCAACTATTCTGACCAATTGGCCTGCGGCGGGCTTTTTTCCTATTTCTTCCAACAAATCAATCAAGCCAACTTCACCAGTGCTAAGTACTAAGGTTCGCCACTTTGCTTGTTTACCTAACGCCCCTGTAATTAACATTCTTAACTTTCCATCGCCATTCACAATCTGGTAAGCCGCTGTATCCAAATTTTCACTTCTCGCCATGCCAATCTCATCCAGAGGCAGCATGACATCGTTGTAATTTACTGATACAGATTCGATGCCATTGTTCGTGCTATACCAAGTCTTCTTATACGAGTGAGATCCGTAGACTGACGATCCAACATAAATCGCGCCTGACTTCCCCTGACTTGATGAACCCATTAAATGAAAGACTGAGCTTTCTCCTCCCGATGGTGCTAGTAGCGGTGCGGCAAGTGCGACTCCAACAGCAAATATCAAGGTTGGGTTTCCACTCAAAAGACAACCTATCTCCTGTTGCCAATTAGCTAGACTACCTTTGACTTGAAAATTACTATCAACAATTGCTCCCGCATAAAAATATGGCTCCTCGGATGCACCAAAAGTGGTTTCCGTCGTCACGAATACATCGTCATGCCAGCCTGTATTAAATGCACTGATGCCAGATGGCGCTTGTTTTATCTGTTGACGTAAGTAGCGTAGTACAAGGCTCCAGTTGTACTTCTCATCTTCTAGCCAAAAGCCACGATCAAATAGCTCCTCACGAAGTGTGTTACTTGCGCTACCTAAAATTCGATTTGCAGGTACAACCAACCGGACAGGAACAAGATCCATATTCACAAACTCAATACAGGCACCGTAACCTGACTTTTTATCTTGCGCTCTAACTCGTGCTACGACAGAAAGCTCAGAGCTAATAGCCACCCAACCTTCTTCCTTGTCACAGTATTCCAGTGCGTTATTTTTGTTTCTATACATACACACCTCACCGTCACAGGCTCAAAAGCCACTTCTGCACATCTTCAAGACGAAACCTCACACTTCGTGCACCTGGTGATAAGTTCACTGGAGAAGGAAAGGAGCCATTTCTCACATAACGGCGAATGGTCGCTTGTGACAGTTGCGTCAACTGGCAGACTTCTTGATAACTTAGTAACTGATTTGATTGGTTATGAACGTTCATAGATACTCCTGTAGCTTATTAACTTGCAGGAGGTATTTTCTTGTATAGGCTAAGAAAAGGCGCACGCTGCTCAGGCCCAAAATGGGCAGATTGAGCAGAGAATATGCTTGTAAAATGCTTTATTTAGGGTTACAGAAGCAGATAATGGTGCAGTAATACGATTCGGCGTTGCTTCACCGTTAATCATCAAGTAACAAATCACTTTCACATGTGAAAGTGGCGTTTTTTATAATTACTGTCAAACATGTCTGATTGGTTGGGCGAACCCGTTAACAATAAAGCTAAAATATCTATTTGGCTCTACAAACTGGAATTGCTACTAAAAGATGGACTTTCAATCATTTAAGCAACTTGTAAAACAAATTCATATCGGAAAACAGCTTCCCGACGCGGTGTACCTGCATAAAGACGCGATGAGCGAACTCCCTCCCGCACTAAAAAAGTTCGTACCGGCAGTTGCACAAGCAGTGAACTTACCGGACAACCAATGGAACCTCATTAAGCTGTTTAAAAAGGAATTCCGTTTATCGTTGTTGAACTACCCAACCTTTTATACCGACCCCTACCCAGCGTTAGAGCAAAGCCTGAATGTAGATTTGAGCAAACTTAGTCATAAAGTGACTTGTTATCGCTCTTCAGAAAACCCACCGATCCTGCATCGAAAAGAGACGATGATTCTGCCGAGCAGTGACCATTATGAGCTCTTCACAGCGCTGACTAAAGAAGGGGTGGAGGCAGGCCTATACGAGAACACCCGCACTATTGGCTTCAAACAGTCGTGGTTAAATTTGATCCAAAGAAAGGGATACCAGTTAGTCGATGGGAGGATACTGAAAGCCGAACCGGATGCATTGAGTGATACTCAACAAGAGCCCGGGATAGATCGCCACAAAACCGCCATTGTACGCCATGAGCTATCAAGCCCAATGAAGACATTGGCGAAGCAAGGTTACCTAGATGGACGGTTTTCTATTTTCGATTACGGATGTGGCCGAGGGGACGACCTGAGAGAGCTTGAAGCACACGGGCTCGATGTATTGGGTTGGGACCCAGTTTTTTCTCCTGATAATGATAAAGTCAATTCGGACATTGTTAACTTGGGGTTTGTCCTAAATGTTATCGAAGACCAAGATGAACGCCTTGAAGCACTATTGAGCGCTTGGGAGCTCGCAAACAAAATTCTGGTCGTCTCGGTAATGCTGGCTAATGATTCGTACGTTGCGCAGTTTCAGCCCTATAAAGATGGGGTGATTACGACAAGAAACACATTCCAAAAATACTACGCACAATCAGAATTCAAAGGGTACCTAGAACGTTCTTTACAAGAAGATGCGATTGCCGTCGCACCTGGCATCTTCTACATCTTCAAAGATAAACTCGAAGAGCAGCAGTACTTACAAAGCAAGTATAAGCGCCACCATACTTGGCATCAACTGACATCGCCTCAACCTATAGAGAGTAAAGATAAAGCCAAGTTGGTCATTAGCCAAAACAGCGCTCTGTTTGATGATTTCTGGAACGTATGTCTGGAACTTGGCCGGATACCGGCGAATGACGAATTTAACCGTTCTGAAGAAGTGAGAAGTCTAATAGGTTCTCATAAAAAAGTGTTTGGTTTACTGCAAGAAATGTTCGATACCAAAGAGTTCGAAAACGCAGAAAAGCGTCGCAAAGAAGACCTTTTGCTTTACTTTGCTATGGGGCTATTTGAGAAGAGAAAGCCTTACACGCAGCAACCAGAATCACTCAAACGCGATATCAAAGCTCTATTTAGTGATTATAAAACCGCACTTAATCTCGCAGCAGAGTTACTGTTTGCGATAGCCGATACAAGCTTAATCAATACGCAATGTGAAAAGGCTCACCGACAACTACCCGCGAGTTTATTGAATGAAGGGCATTCCATCATCCTACACCGAGACTATATTGATGATTTACCTTTGCTGCTACGTATATACGTGGGGGCAGGTTTACAAATGTACGGGGAACTGGATGAAGAAATAGATCTTGTCAAAATCCATATCACGTCAGGTAAACTCACCTTAACCGCTTATGATAACTTCGAGCATTCCGTACCGTTTTTGGTTGAGCGCATAAAAATAAAAATGGCAGAACAAGATATCGACTTCTTTGATTATGTGAATGAAAAGCGTAGACCGCCTCTGTTAAACAAGCATCTTTACATGCCCCCCGAACACGAGAACTACAAAAAGCAACTGAGCTTTGATAAACGCTTAGCCACCTTATTAGATTTTGAACCAACCGAAGAAAGCCACATGGTTCGCGCTGAGTTTGAGGTCTTGCTTGGAAAGCATAACAAGGAAATCAAAGACTTTACCTTAAGAGCACACTCACTTTCATAAAAAGAGTTTAAAAGCCAAGCACCCCATAGAAATCTAATCCTGATACCTGTAGAATGTCCGACTTTGGTTTGTCATACCCACCAATAATAAAACATAACAAACACACAATATCACAAACTCAAAGATTATATTTGTCAAAAATTGACATACCATCTATATTAAATGTCATGGACAAATAACATAACCTTCTAGCCAACTATGCAAAATCAAGATTCCGGCTATTGCTACTCTTTTCCCGCAGTCAGAGGCATTCAAGCAGGTCGTCCGTTTTACATTGCGACGTGCCCTCTTCGGATTATCCCTAAGATATTCAGCTACAACGAAGATGATGTCCCTCCAGAGTTGCGAGCTCAAAGAACGCTTAACAAAACTCGAATCCCTGAAATGGTGAAGTACTTGCTCGACAACCCGAAAGAGTATGTATTTTCGGCATTAACGGCTTCAGTTGGAGTCAATATTTCTTTTCACGATCATCAAGGCGCTCCGAATTTGGGAACACTTCAAATCCCTATGGACGCTCAAATTCTGATCAATGATGGTCAGCATAGGCGTAAAGCAATCGAAGAAGCTCTAAAAGAAAATCCCGATCTGGGCCAAGACAATATTCCTGTCTTGTTCTTTATCGATGAAGGGTTAGATAGAAGCCAACAAATGTTTGCTGATCTAAACAAGTATGCCGTCAAACCAAGTCCATCTCTGGGTACGCTTTACGACCACAGAGATGAAAGTTCAGAACTCGCTCGTGAATTAGCGACCAAAGTAAAACCATTCGTAGGTCTGACTGAAATGGAGAAATCCAGCATCAGCCCAAAATCAAATAAACTTTTCACATTAAGTAGCATCAAACAATCTACCCGAGCACTGTTGAGTAAAGGGCCAAAAGACGGCTTCAACGAAGACGAAAAAAAACTTGCTGCTGAGTTTTGGGCTGAAGTTACTCGCCATATAAAAGATTGGCAGATGGTAATAGACAAAGAAGTATCACCTGCACAACTAAGACAAGAGTACATTCATGCACATGGTGTTGGCTTACATGCCATTGGTGTTTTGGGTAAGCACCTCCTTTGCCAGGAGACAAACAATTGGAAACAGAAACTACAACAGTTGGCAAACGTAAACTGGTTAAAAACCAACCCAGAGTGGATTAAACGAAGCATGAACCACGGAAAATTGAGTAAGTCGACGACAAATATCCAACTTACCGCCAACGCATTAAAAATTGAACTTGGGTTACCACTAACCCCTGAAGAAAAAGCTCTAGAGAAGCAGTTATCATGATACACGAGCTACAATTGGCAGAAGACCTAGCCGAGTACGAAGACTTTATCAATGCAGAAGACTTCGCCAATAACAAATTAAGCCACTATATTGCTGACGTTCAGCGTGTTTACTGTGCGGATAAACGCCCATGGGTAATTGGTTACAGTGGTGGTAAAGACTCATCAGCAGTTATGTCGTTGGTTTACTTGGCACTGCTTGGTTTGGAACCCAAAGACCGCCACAAGCCTGTCTTTGTTGTATCTTCAGACACACTAGTTGAAACACCCGTCGTCGTTAACCACATCAAAGACTCGTTAGCCGCTATAGAGAAAGGCGCAAAGCGCGATAACCTACCAATCACTTGCCATAAAGTCGTCCCTAAAGACAATCAAACGTTTTGGGCCAACTTGCTTGGTAAAGGCTACCCAGCGCCAACACGCTCTTTCCGTTGGTGTACAGAGCGAATGAAGATTGACCCTGTGAGTGACTTTATCAAGTCTAAAGTCTCACAGTTTGACGAAGTGATTGTTGTACTTGGCTCTCGTAGTCAAGAGAGTGCATCACGCGCGCAGGTCATCGCGAAACACAAAATTGACGGCTCACGATTAGCCCGCCATACAACACTTGCAAATGCGTTCATTTTTACTCCCATCGATACATGGGGTGTTGACGATGTATGGAAATTACTGCGTCTTTGTCATTTAGAAACGAAACAAACACCTTACGGGCCTAAAAACATTTGGATCGATAAATATAATCTTGAATGGGAAAACCCATGGGGCGGCAAAAATCTTGTGCTGTGGAACCTCTACAAAGACTCCTCTGGTCAAGGCGAATGTCCAATGGTCATTGATGAGACAACACCGTCTTGTGGTAACTCTCGCTTTGGTTGCTGGACATGTACTGTAGTAACCAAAGACCGTGCAATGGAAAGCCTTATCCAAAACGGTGAAGAGTGGATGGCTCCCCTTCTTGAATTCCGTAATAAGTTGTCAATGACAACTGATCCTGCCCACAAAGAAGAGTACCGAAATCATAAACGTCGCACTGGTAAAGTTAGCTATCAATACGCAAAGGAAGGCGAAGACATCGCAACTGAGCGTAAGCACGTCCCTGGACCGTACAAGCTGAAGTATCGCCGTCAGTGGTTACGAGAGTTGCTCGAGATGGATAAGAAATTTAAAGCGGAAGGAAGAGAGATAGAGCTGATCACAGTACCTGAACTTCATGCTATTCGCCAAGAGTGGATTCACGATCCAAATGAGCCAGATTGGGACGATTCTCTACCTACAATTTTCAAAGAAGTTTACGGCTACGACCTTGATTGGGTATATGACGATAACGCAAGCTTTGGTAAAGATGATGCTCAACTCATCCATGAGCTTTGTGACAACTTTGATGTTGCACCAGAGATGATCATGAAGCTTATCGAGCTAGAAGTCTCGATGGAAGGCTTAAGTCGTCGTAGTGGCATTTCCAATAAAATCGCATCGCTGTTAAAACAAGACTGGGGAAGCTTAGAAGAAATCAAACAAAAGCATGCTTCACTACAGAGTAAAGCTGAGTTTGATATTCACCAAAAAGAGATCGAGCGCTACAACGACCAACTTGCAGAGCTAGATAAGCAGCTTCAAAAAGAGTTTTAAATACTGAAATGTTAATTACAAAACTAACTCTAAACAACTTTCGAGTGTTTCGTGGCGTACATGAAATCGACTTGCGCCCTGCTCCTGCTCGTCTGAGTAAAAATGGCCCTATTGAAGGAACCGAACGACCAATTATTCTGTTTGGTGGCCTTAACGGTGCTGGTAAAACGTCGATCCTAACCGCTGTACGTTTAGCTCTATTTGGGCGTCAATCTTTTAGCCAAGTCCTTTCCAATGGCGAATATGTTGAAGCTCTATCTGAGCTTATTCACAAGGGTGTAGGTCATGGTGGTGTGCAAGATAACGCATCGATTGAGCTTGAGTTTAAATACAGCCAAAACGGCGAAGAAAACACTTATAAAGTGATTCGCGGCTGGAAACGCGGTAAGAAAGATAGCCTGTGTCTTGAGAAAGATGGCATCCAAATCCCAGAGCTCAACTACGAGCAGTGTCAGGGTTTCCTCAACGAATTGATCCCAACAGGCATCGCTGACCTATTCTTCTTCGACGGTGAAAAAATCGCTGAGCTTGCGGAAGATGAGTCAGGCACAGTGCTAAAGACCGCAGTCCGTCGACTATTGGGCTTAGATGTTATCGCAAAGCTCAAGAGTGACTTAAATATCTTCTTGAAGAAACAGGGGTCTAGTGCACTAAGCCAATCTCTAAAAGAGGAAATGGATTCTCTTGATGAGCAACGTATCAGTCACGAGCGCAATGCAGAGAAACTTCGTGGTGAAGCGGACATCGTTGATGCACAAATTGAGCTCGTATCACGCGATATTCTTAATCTTGAGAATAAGTTATCTCAAAACGGCGGCGCTTGGGCTAAAACTCGAGAAGATGAGCAACAAAAAGTAGATAGCTTGCTTAAAGAGAAAGTAGAGCTTGAAAAGCAAATCCGCATGGAGATGGAGACAAGTCTTCCATTCGCACTAGCACCTAATGCAATGCAGCGCCTTCAAACTCAGATCAAGCAAGAACAACAGATTAAGAAGAAACAGAACTTTGGCAATGAGCTGGACTCATTCTTAGAAACACTGCGTTCAAAGTACCCAAGTTTCGATACAGAGATAGCTCAAAATGCGATTGCTGATAGCTTTAAAGCGCACGTGGGTGAGTTTGATTCTGCCGAGCTGCTTTTGGATATCTCCGACCGTCAAGCGAATACTATTGACTATCAACTCTCTAATCTGTCTCAAGAGTCTTTTTCACGTTTTGATGAAGCACGAGTGCGCCTTCAAAAAGTAGAAGAAGAGATCGATAACGCATCAAATAATATTGCACGAGCCCCTGAGCAAGAACAGGTGCAGGAGCTTTTTGCAGATGTACGGGCATTAGACAAGAAAAAAGAAAAACTGATTATCGAATATCATGCTCTGCTTGAGGAAGCAAAACGCGAATTGCGCCAAGCACTAGAGACAGCTCGTCAAATTCAGAAACTACACGATAAAAATAAAGATCAATCCAATAAAGAGCAGAGCATTAGCAATGCTCAAAACTCTATCTTATTGCTTGAGATGTTTGGTGAGCAGTTAACTAAAGCTCGCGTCAACCAGTTAGAGAACGAGTTCGTCCAGTCTTACAAGAAGCTAGCTCGTAAAGAAGATTTACAGCTATCTGCTTCAATTAATCCAGCAACATTTGATGTTGAGTTGATGGATGAGCATGGCATTAAAATCAATCGCAAAGCAATGTCTGCGGGCGAAAAACAGATCTACGCTATCTCGATTTTGGAAGCACTAGGCCGTACATCTGGTCGTAAGCTGCCAATTATTATTGATACACCACTAGGTCGCTTGGATTCACATCACAGAGACAAGCTGGTGGAGAATTACTTCCCGACAGCGAGTCACCAAGTGGTTATCCTGTCTACCGATACAGAGATCGATAAAAATTATATCAACTTGATTCAAGACGATATCGCTCGTACTTATGAGATCCGCTTTGATGGCCTGACTAAATCGTCGAAAGTTGCCGAAGGCTATTTTTGGAAGCAAGCAGAAGAGGTACACGCCTAATGTTGCCTAATCGCATGAATTTGTCGCGCTCTACCGAAGAGCAACTGAAGAAACTAAAAGCCTATACGGGCATCACACCCAACGTCTCTGCCCGTATCGCGTTTTTCCGTTCAATTGAAAGTGATTTCCGCTACAGCGGTCAAGAAGCCAAGTTAGACGGATCTCTTATGTTAGATAAGTATACTTGGCTTGGTGAGACTAGTGATGTTACTGAGTTGGTACTGAAAATGTACTACCCAGAATTTGATGCTAAAGAATACCAGCACGCATGGGCAGCACATGTTGAGGATGGGATTGCCGCTTTACGGAATCATAAAAGCTTATCGCAATTTAGTTACTTCATATAACTTCAATTTTTTAGGTTTTAGCCATCATAAACAATGATGGCTAAAGTCTATGAACATCGATAAATTGAATGCTAGAAATAGCCTTCTTCAAAATCTTATGAGGAGCCCTTTGGTCCCCTCGCCGCCAGCGTGAAATTAACTGAATTTTTTCTATCAGATCCAAAACGACTACCTAAAACTCTGATTTTAATTTATTAGCATTAGGAACTATCAAAACACTAACTATTGTACGTTCAAGCACTTATTGCTTGTTTTTTTGATACTATTCTGTCCCAAAGCCACCTTCAACCTGGCATCATCAACCCAGCACACTTGCGCGATCTCTTGTGCGAGTCCATCAAAGTCTCCGCCAGTCTCTAGTGCACTTCGACAAATATCACTCAGGCTCTCAAACGGAATCTCACGTTTGCACACTAAGTTATGTGTAAAGTGCCATTGATAACCAAACTCTACATGGCAGCTTTTCAGTAGCGATAAGTAGAAATACTTGTTGAGATCCAAGTCCAACAATTTATTGAGCTTGCGCTGAATAATTCCCGCTTCAATAACTCGCTCTTCGCTTTCGATGATCTTGGCTGCCTGATCCATGATGGAAGCTACATCAACAGACAAAAAGGCTTTTGCTGTTGACTGGTAAGCCGCTTCATCCACACGCACTATCACGCCTTTAGTCAACAATTTGTCTAAATAGAAGCTGGCGTGACCGACAGACTGACTTCGAATCTTGCTTGCAATAAAGGCTTTATCTAAAGGCTTGTCACTGTTTGCAAACAGCGCCTCTAGCACGCTCTCCTGCCCGGCAAGACTGAAATCTTGCTCTAAACTAATTGTGTCCGCACCAGATTTTCCATTGAAGAAGATACCTTCACGCTCACCATGAGTCCTAACTATGTGCCTTACCGTAAAGTAGTCCAGTGCTTGTTCACTCAAAGACTGGTAGTAGTCCACAGATAAGTTTAAAGAGTCTCTCCCACTTTCAGCGGCTTGCTGCAAAACACGCTTCACGTCGCCAAGTGTTTGGGTGATCTCTTCCTCAGTGATGTTGAGGAAATTGATGTGGCGATAAGAGCCTCGGTCAATTTGATATACCCATCCAGTATCGACTGCATGGCCAATAGCACCATCTAAACGCTCCTCCGGCAGCTTTACACGAGAAATGGCCTTTTCATTGGCTTTTTTATGCAATGACTTCCAAGTCAGCCCTTCAGGATGATCGAGCAAGGTATTTGCAATCGCAAGCGGTTTGGAAAGGTTCATCGGCAAAACCAGCTCTCCGAGTAACTCAACTTTGTTACCACTCAAATGGGAAACTGCATTTTCAGCAACTGCTTTTTCAATCCCTAATCGGTCTTGCAAGTAGGAGGTCACAGTCTCTAAATCGGAAGGGGATGCGCGCTCAGCCCAATAGTCATCCAGTACAGTCGTGGAGATATCTGGATAAACAATTTTGGTTAAGCCTCCAGACTCTAAGCCACAGCTCATCTCCAGAAATTCATAGAACCCTTTTTGGTGGCTGAAATTTTTCTGAAGTCTGGGGAAGATCTCTGCCCGAAGCACACTAAGGTTAGACCTCACATTCACCCAAAGCGTTGATGGTGCAACACGCATGTGCGCATGCCAGTTTTTCTCAAGGCGGACTTGCAGTTGTCGGACACGCTCTCTAGTAACTTTCCCGGTTGGTAAGCTGTCTCCTACTTCCTGAAGGGTCATGGGCTCAGTTTGGTAGCCTAAACGTGCCACCATGATGAATTTGTCGCGCTCACCGAGCATCTCCAAAAATGACTCAAGGTCGCTGGTAAGTAGCTCCTCGAGGGTAGACAGGTCAATATCTTCACGTTGGTTATAAAGCTGCCTAGACGCATTTTGGTCTGATGTGCCATCATCACCGATAGCGACAAAGTCCTTGCTATCGATAAATGTCAGCATTTCTTTTATCAAAGCCACTTTCTTTGTACCAAGGCTAGGGATTGCCCTTAGAGTACTTTCCTCAAGCCTACGTAACTCACCGACGGTAAGCGCTTCACCGAGATGTTGGCACAATAGGTTACAGGTTGCCTTGTATACATGCGGCAAGGCTAGCTTTGAAAGAGTCAGGCTATCTGAAGCCTTTTCTTCAAATGTTGCGGGCTCTTGATCCACAGTGGGCTTTATTTTCCCAGCACTCAGGATTTCGCGAAGTGTCGCGATATGTACAAGCTTGGTCCTACCTAAGCCTCTGACCTCTAGAAAGTCATCATCCGTCATCGAAAGAAATTCTCGTGCGGTAAGCTCGCGCTCAAAATGCGCTTGAACAAGCCTTACCGTGATCATCTCTTTTTCTGGTATTTCAAACTGACTGAGCATGAAT
>NZ_JBSUGE010000017.1:0-72074 GCF_054064075.1 Vibrio sp. JZG10 | reverse complement strand
TCGGCTTCGGCTTCGGCTTCGGCTTCGGCTTCGGCTTCGGCTTCGGCTTCGGCTTCGGCTTCGGCTTCGGCTTCGGCTTCGGCAAGAAGCATTACATTATTCACATTGGTGTCAACATCTTGCTGTGTACTATCTCTATCTTGAACAACAGATAGTGGAGCAGCACTCTCTGACTGGTCGTCTTGCGCCTGATTCTCATCAATATGACGACGCTTTACATAAACAAAGTAAGCCAGTGGCAATATCGCCAGTAAAAGAAAGTAGTAATTATCCATTAGCTATTAACCAGAATGAAAAGATGGAAGAAAAAGGCAGTTTTCACTGCCTTTCAATGTGTTATGCCAACAATTCCCAGAATGCTTTATCCCGCATTTTCTGGATTTGTTTCGCTCCATCGATATATAAGCTGTAGTGCTTATCAAGCTTGTTGATGGTCTCCATCAATCTCTCCTGCTCGTTTTTATCATTGACGCCAAACATGGCTTTTAACTCTTGTGGGCGGATCTTCGCGACACGGTGAATAACCCAAGTCAGCACATAGCTGGAATAGTCGTTATCCCCTGTCTGGAAATGTGTGATGTCCTGTGTTGAGAGGATCACACCCACACCATATTCGCGGCCCTCTTTAAGGATTTTGCGCAGGCTAGGAAAGTTTTGAGACATAAAGTTATCGGCTTCATCTACCAAAATCATCTTGGTGATTTGACGGAAGTCTCCATTAACTTCTGGCTTTCCTCTTCTCTGCATTTGTGAATAGAAAAGGTCTAAGGTCAATGCCACCACAAGGTTCTGGATCTGTGGCGGATAACCTGCCAACTCTATGACAGTGATGCCATCGACAAGCTCATAAAGACTGGTCATTTTCTCTGGCTCAGACTCAAAGATTTTGAAGCGAGCAAGCTTCGAAAGTGCAGCGTAAAGCAAATCTTCTTCAACCTTTTCTTGATCAAGGAATCGCGCCCAAACATCCTCAATGGTGGGAGCTGGTCTGCCCCAAGTTGAAGGATCTTCTGGGTGAATACCTGATGCGGTATAAGACTCCAGAATCAAGTTTTCTAGTTGAAGCTGTTGCTTTTTGCCCAGTCCGTAAGCTTTAGCCATGGTTTCCGAAAACCCTGCAGCGGTATGTATTGGCAGCATCGGCGTGTCACCGTAGAGGCTAAGAGGGTTATAAGGCAGCTTGAATAACTTGTACTTTTTGGCATTTGTGGCATCTAAGAACTTGTCATCCACATAGTCAGACTTGTAGTCGAAGATCAGCATGCCAATCGGTGCACTGTTTACGTTGTCAGCTTGGTTACGGTAAAGCTGAGTGATCACCGACTTAGTAAACTGGGTTTTACCCGTACCCATGGTGCCAATAATGCCCGTGTTGGTATTCATAAACTTGGCAGTGTTGGTCGGCTCCCAGTTTAATGGGGCATTGGTGATCGCATTGTGGCCAAATAGCACATGAAGATTGTTGGAGCTGGCTGATGCTAAGGGCGTTGGCTCAGTCTCAACCTCTGGCTCACGAGCAGGTTCAACCTCAGGGGTGTCAGATTCTTCGTCTTGTGTATCCGCAACGTTATCTGCTGCTGGCTCGGCGATCACTTGCTCTGGCTCTGAAGCTGTAGTTTCACCTACCAACATATACTCCGCCGGGACATAGCAGATCTGCGCGATGTTCTTTTCGTTCATCAGCACTTGAAGCGGGTGTTGCACCAGTGAAGGCAGCAAAGACATCGGAAGATCAACCTTCAACACGCCATCTTGCATGTTGTAGCCAGGCTCGAAGCAGCTTCCGCTTTCAAGATGGCTAACCACTAGACCTGCCGGGTAGTTTTCAAGCTCTGCGATTGTGTAGTTGCCGCGCAGCCACTCTTCTTTCTCTGCCAGCAGGGCTTCAAAGTAGCCATTGCTGAATACGTTGTAGAGACGGTATTTGTCGATTTGCATCAACACCTGGCGGATAAACAAGCCTCGGTATAGCTTCGACGCCAGTGTCTCGTCGCTCAAAAGCTCTGTTAGATAGCGGCGAAGCTCATTCGTTTGCTGTACGGCTTTTTTGTAGTCTGGCGTGGAGCCTGCTTTCACTTCGACAGGAAGCAGATAGAGGTTGCCCTCTTTAAAGCCCACCAGCAGTACATCATCTGAAATCGCGCCTTTTTTATATCCTTGCACGTTGCGTGAGAAGTCACTGTCGGTCATTTTCAGGCCGATGTTGCCTGATACGCGGATCATCTCACCGACGGATAGCGGCACCCAGGTGATATCAGATTTATGCACTAGACAGGTCGCAAACTTATAAGCACCGATAATGCCAGTGCGCTCTTTGCGAATGGTGTCGTTGCAGGTCATCATCTTCAGCAGCCAATCACCGTTGAAGGCATTGAACTCGTTGATTTGACCACCGCCACTTTGCGCCACCACCCTCTCAAACAATCCGCGCTGTGCGGTTACCGTAATGGCATCGTAACTGGCAGAGCTGGTGTACTGATCGGAATAATGGATAAGCACGACATTTTGATTGGCGTGGAAGAAGTCCAGCGTCACTTTAGGGTCGATGATGGTGGTCCAAATGGAGCTGTCATAAGATCGCGCTAGTAGCGATTTAAAGTCTTCACTGACCGCAAGCGCAGGCGCATTGGCACCCGTGTATTGCGTACTTGGCTTTAATGCTGGCTCCATTAACGAACCAACATACTTCGCCATTTCTAGGTGCGGTTGGTTACGGTATTGAACGTTTTGCAAACCAAATGCCGTGAAGTATGAGCCTTCATCACTCTTGGAGGCGTCGCCCGTTAACAGACCATCACACGCAATACCGCTCGGCATGTCGTCAACGCTC
Organism: Vibrio sp. JZG10; assembly: GCF_054064075.1. Classification (NCBI taxonomy): domain Bacteria; kingdom Pseudomonadati; phylum Pseudomonadota; class Gammaproteobacteria; order Vibrionales; family Vibrionaceae; genus Vibrio; species Vibrio sp. JZG10. Next base: position 69,244 of record NZ_JBSUGE010000017.1, on the reverse strand, counting down.
AAGGTCGTTAGCTTCACGTTGTCGTTGTTTCTGAAAAATGACAGGTGCGAGTAAGCTTGCCCTTCGCGTTCGCTATGGGCATTGGTGAACTTGCTGTAAGTAAGGCGGGTACGAAGAATGTCGATAATGGTGTCGGCGTTTTCACGCACTTTTCCGCGGTCCAGCTCCAGCCAAGACTTTAACTCTTCGTAGTTCGACGTTTCTGCAAACTGATCAAAGGCGTTGAAAACCAAGGCATCATCGTACAGGTTGATATGGATTGACGCCGCTTTATCCAGGTTGTCTTTTACATAGTCGACCAAACCGAGGAATAGCTCTTCTGCACTCTCTTGATTGACTGCATTCACCAGCACACTCTTCTCTGAGCCGGTAAACAAGTGGCGAAACGCTTTCTGGAACTCGTTGATCTTCTCTTTAACCAGCTTTCGAACAAACTTCAGACAACTTTTCTGATGCGGAACACTTTTAACCCAGAATCCGTTTTCGGTCACTTGCTGGTTGTAGGCAAACTCATGCTTTGGGTGATAAACATACGGAAGCAATCCACTTGGCCCCAAGCGATTGAACGTGACTATTGGCAAGTCAACAAAGCTGTCATCTTTTTGCATTTCATTGCAAAGGTTTAAGTAGTACGCCAGCACCAGCGGGTGAAAAGGCGAGTAGTATTCTTCGCCATTCTCGCGAACCAAACCGATTTGCATCATCAACTTTTGCTCTTTGGTTAGCATGCCGCCAGCTTTGATCGCATTGAAATAATCAAGGAATGCATCCACGGTCGCTTTCACGAGTGCGGTAAATTGAGGCCCCCACGACACCAGCGAAATCGTTGTCCTTCGGCTTGCTAGGTAGTCAAACAGTGCTTGGTATGCAGAGTGGAGATTGTCATCAATAGACCTTAACTCTTCCAACGATATGCTGTTGGATTCAGCCAGATAGACTTGCTTTTGCTGAACGAAACGTTCTTCCCAACGAAGTAAGCTAATGCGCGGCTCCATAACGCGAAATTCGCTATTATCAATCGCGACAACATCTTTACTCGGGTAAAGCTCGCCAAACATGTCATCATCAAACAACTTATGGAAGCGCGATTGGTTAAGCAGCAGTGGGAAGGACAAGCTGCTTTCTACCGTCTCACCCTCTATGCGGAATGCCAGTGTGTTATCACCTGATTTCACCACAAAACCGATATCTTCTGACTCGTTAGCCAAAGATTCAAAATCGACAACACCAAATTCTGCGCGGTCAACCACTTCACCAACATCATCTAGGCTTCGGCTTACAGTTAGCGCGGGGTTGATAACCAGGCTGTTATCTTCTGTTTTCAAGGTAAGGCGTTTTTTCGAAGGCTCAACAACGAAAATGTTTTTAAATGCCTCGAGGTCAAACTCGCCTTTTCTGACGACCAAGCAACGGAAGTTATGATTTTCAGAGGTATTGTCACGCTTCAATGCTAGCGTGAAAAACAGAGGCTCATTGGCATAACTGGCCGCTAGAGTGGCGTTTGCTCCTTTACTGGTTAGGCGCGTACTGATGACCTCTTGCTTGCCTAGTGCATTCGCTGGCGAGACTTTAAACTGTTCTTTGCTTAAATCGCTGGTGCCAGAAAAGCTCAGTTTAAGTTCAAACTCACTTTGTCCTTCCTCGAGGGCAATGATCAGGTGACGGTCACGCAAGCCCGCTTTGGTTTCTTTTGGGTAGCGACCAATTACTTGCGCATCATTGGTCTCTTCTTCACCTTCATGCTTCAGGTGCTGAATCTTGTTCTTTTTGATCTCTTCTCGATAAGTTTCAAACTCCACATCTTTCCAACCATCGTCAGAAAAATGTTCTTTGATAAACTTGCTGCTAAAGCCTTTCAGTCTTTCTTCGAGTTGCTGACCAAAGTGCTCGACTTCAAACGACAACTCTTGGTAAAGCGCGCGGTTCTCTTCCAGCCGTTGTTTGATCTGCTTTCGATTACCAGATAGCTCTGCGACAAAAGGATCATCGAACATTCCCAATTCGCGAAAACAAAGCTCGCCATCTTCGACCGCTTTGTACAACGATTCGAAGCCAAATATGGTCGCGCCATCTTCTAGGATCGCGTCAAACTGGTCATCCAGCAGGCAAAGTGACACATCTCGGGATTTGTCAGTTTGTTCAATAAAACCGCTAAGTGCGACTTTGATGTTCTCAGGGCTCCAAACTTGCCCAGGCTGCCCCAAATCTTCCGCGGAGTTGATAAGAGTATCAAGGCGGCTGTTGTGAATGACCACCAGCGCACAGCCCCTCAGAGCACCTTCTTGGCTTGCGATTTCATCACGCAGGTGAGAAATATAGTTCTCGGTAAACCCACTTTCTCCATCTTCTTCGCCATGAAGCACAGGAACCACTTTGCAGCCTTGGACGCTCACGTAGCTCAACGCCACCTTGTTACTAACTATAATCTCACCGTCCTTACGACGGAGTAACGCATCAAACAAACGCTGGCTGTTACCGTGATCAGGTGAGTTAAACTGGTAGCGATAGCCTGCGCGTATGTTTCCTTCCGCATGCAGTAAAAACTGCTCAACCAGAAACGATTCAAATTGTTTTGCGCACATACACTGCATCTCCACTATCACTCATGCGTTCAACGTTACCAATTCGTTCATAGAACTTGATAAGCTCTTGCTCTGTCTGCTTATCAACAAATATTCCCCTATCCTGAAAGCCGAGAATTAGCTCATGGAAACGGAGCTTCTCTTCTTTGCCCACCACTAGGTTGGTCAGCAAAATAATATGGTCCTGCGTAAGGACAAGCACTCGACCTGAGCGACCGCGGACTTGCACAAAGTCAGCGGCCATATTCTTCTCAACCTCAGTCATGTACTTTTTGATAATGGCTGGTCGGTCTGTTTTCGGGTCCCGGAACTGCTCTTCTGCTAGCTTTAACGCGTATTCCAGCCAATCAATGGCAGTTACTGCGTCCTTAGGAATATCAGTGTCCAGTTTGCGGTTGGCTCGGAACATCAGCGCATAGTTTTTAATTTGATCAGCCAGGTCGCTTCTTTGCGAGTTTTCGATATCTCTCGCCAGCTGCCATAAAGGCTTCTTAATTTCGTCCGGATTGGGCTGGATGTTTTCCAACATAGAAAGGACGGGAAATAGCTTGAAAGAAGACTCACTAAAGAGCTTGTAGCCGTGCTTTTTCACATGAGTTCGCTCACCGCTGGCGCGTTCATGATCCATGATGAAATAGAGCGGTTTTGCTTTGGGGGCTTCACCGGTTTTCCAATCAGATAGCGATAGGCTGAGCTGAGCCGTGTAAGCAAATCCGTAAAATGCCAAGAATTGTTCAAACTCATCCAGCAGGTATTTGGGATACGTGGTTAAGAATTCGAGATCACGTTTAAATGCCTCGGCCATGTATGGCAAATAGGGCGCTTCCGAAGCACGTAGTGATTTGTCGGTATCTGGTTTGGTTTTGGAACGCAGGGTTTCTAACAGCTCTTGTTCGATGAAGTTCAAGTTGGCATCAAACTGCTCAATTTGTCGACCATTTAACAGGTTGATAAAAAGAGATGCCACTCGTAGATCACCTGCTTTGCACTCGCTTTTCTGGCTCTTAAACAACAAAAATTCTGGGCTTACCGAGAAGATGTCTCGGTTGGCAAAATACATATCTTCCAGTACTTCCCAAAAATCTTCTTCGCCCAGTTTGCTTTGTAAGTTGGCTTTACAGTCCTCAGCGAAATCTAGGTAGGTATACTTTTCGATTTTTTTACGAAGTAAGCCGCGAAGCACCAACCCCACAACAACAGACCAATCAAAGTCGTTGCCTTTGGTTCGAATCGGAATGTAACTGTTCAGGGTATTCTTGTTTTGGAACCCATCAGCGGCAGTTTGTGGCAAACCGGCCTTTATCGGTAGTGTGAAATTATCGGTCGTCATTAGCGCATACCACTCACTTCAAAATAGTCACTTTCTTCTTTCACGATTTTGTAGCGTTTATCCCTCCTCAGGATAAACAAGGTCTCTTTTTGTTTTGCGACTGTCAGCATCTGCTCCAGTGCTTCATCAAGCAAAAGAACAGCATTTTTGTCATGCTTGTTAGGGCGGTACCCCTGACCAATTTTCACTAGCAGCTCAAGTAGCCTGATGCTAATCGGCATTGGCTTAAGCGATTGATCATCGACTTTCAAATACGCATTGAAGGTGCCTATTTTTTCGAGTACGTTGTTTTGAATTGCTGAAAAATCTGGTTTAACTTCAAGAGACACTGCCGTTTTGTAGCCATTAAGCTCAGAGACTAAATACTCGTCTTTGTCGAGTGTTGGGGCATGACGGTTACAGTAGCGGTGAAGCGCTGCGATCAGAGTTTCCTTATAGAAACTGCCAAGCTCTTTACGCATCTTTCCTGAACCATCGAAATCACGATGTAGAATCCAAACAGATGCATAGGTTTCTACCAGATTGTTTGTAAACTCGTTTTGGATCGGCGTTACAAACTCATTGCTGAACTCGTTGTCACCCCGAAGCAAATAGAAAAGGCGAAGGAAAGAGGTTGCTTCGGTTAACTCGTAAAAACCAAGCTCGTTAATTTTTGACCTAAATGCACTGAACCGCTTATCTTCAATGCCCAGCCCATGCTGAAGCACAAACTCATCGACTTTACGCGTGTGCAGATTGCTTGGGTCAAAACCCTGAATGCGGGATAGCAGCTCGTTATCACTACCTGCAAACAAGTTGTCGAACAAGTAGCCATTAGCCGCAAGCAACTGGTAAATGAAATCCAGTAACGCTCGAGCCGTGAGGAACTGATCTTTGATAAGGCGGGCTTTGAGCAGTAATCCAATCAGGGATTCCTGAACTGCTGGCCGACTCAGCAGCGCATAATTAGCGGTCAGGCGAGTATGTCCTCGAGATTTACGCTCATTGTCGTAAAGCACATAAAACGGGTTATCAAGTGTCTGCGCAGTCAGTCTTTTCAGAAACTGCTCAGCAAAGTCTGATGCACTGCCCTCTGCATCGAAGGTGAATTTTGGATAATCTTCAAAATCCAAGAATACGTACTGCTCTGGAATTTTCGAAAGCTTGCGGGAGAGAAAGCCTCTAACCACCTTTTTGATGTCGCTATGTTCTTCAGAGCCTTCTTCTGCGTAGTTACCCAACATACCCACATTGATACCCACAACGAGTGGTTTGTTGCTTTGCTTGAACTCGGAGAAGCGCTGATCGAGAGCTTGAATGGCAGTCTGACTCGGATTAAAGCTGTGCGTTGCATCCAAATGGAAGTCATGAGTCACTTTGTACTTTTGGCTGTACTGCGTCAAGATCTCGGATTTGCCATCACCGCTACTTCCGCATAGGAAGATGATTTGATTGGGCTTGGCCGATAAGAGAGCTTTCTTAAAATCCGCTTCTATATCTGTCTTGATGTAGATGTAGCGCTTGTATTCAGCGAAGTGATCTTGATTCTGCTCTCTCTCAGTACTGACCGCATACGGTGAAGACTTTGAGAGAATGCTAAGAGCTTGTGCAAATTTCAACGGTCATTATTCCTTTAACTAATCAATAGGTTACATATTACTAAAAAATGCACTGTATTACTGTGATTTCAATACGAATATAGAGTGCCATCATAATGGACAAAAACCGATGAAATGCTATCTAAGGATAGCTTTTCAATCTATTTTTCCATGTACCACTTCTCTTTACTTACCGAAAAGCAATCCAAAAGCACTCTTGCTCACAGCACTCCGCGTGCAGCCTCATGGACTTTCACATGTGAAAGTCGTTAGGGGCATCAGCAATAAATTCCTCCAACATCCCACAATCATTGGATTACCACTAATCAAATCCCAGAACAAACAAAAATCTTAAGCCATATCCCATAAATACTGGACTGTAAGTATCAGCATCCCAACAACTGTCATTAACAAGTCATGGATTATTAGCTTCGAACTCCCACAAAGATAGAGATTTGGAAAGCAACAGGTCAGATCCCAGGAAAGGAATCTCTTCTATTGCTGCTTTAGCTGCTGGGATATGGGGCAAATATCTAACGTCCAAAATGGGCAACTTCGCGTGTTATAGCTAAAGGGCGTCTGAGTTACGGTAATTGGTGACGAACAAGCAAAACCAAGGAGTAACCTAACGATGTTAGATGAGAACAGCGCAGCTTATCGCTGGCATAAAATGGCGCAACAACGCAAACCAACCGAAGAAAAGCAAGCTTTCGAGCTAGCACTTTCACAATCACTCAATGCTCTGGCACAAGTCGAGCATTTTACTGATCAAGAGCCTTATTTGCTGGAGTTTTTAGCAAGTTGCTACGCCAACAACTTCTGGCGAATCCACCGTTCTTACAAAGACACAAATCCCGGTCATTTCGCCTGTCGAGTCCGTAATCGTGACAACGCGTTCGAGGCCGCATGGCACCATAACTGGTACATAAGTGAGAGCCAAATGGCGCAGCGACACAATAAAAAGTACCGCGTTCGCTCTACACATATCCGCAAAGGCAAAGGCTTTCGTTACCCAAAGGGACGTTTTTCCAAGGCGAATAAAGAGTGGGAGTCAGATCTAATCGACTACACCGAAGATGCTTTCGCTCTCGTCCGTGAAATACGCCATGAAATTCTAGCCATCAAGAAGAAGGCCCAAACCTGTACAAAACGACTTCACAAGCTACATAAACACTTCAAAAAAATGGAGGTGCTACATGACTAAAGAACCTGCCGTTGGCATCACAAACTATTGCGGAAAGCTAGATCTATCAGATTTTGATATTGCACTGCCAGAACAATCACCACAGCCAGAATTAATAAAAGATTTACCTCTATTTGTCGCCGATGAATCGAAGATACTAATGGTTGCGGCCAAAGACCTTGAAGCACGATTGGAAAAGCTGTGCAAAGCTCTGACAGCTGAGTACAAAGTGAAATATCCAATACGCTACAAATTCAAAGTCAAAAAATCAAAAGGTTTACCAGAGATCACATGGTATCGCCTCATTCTTCATCGCTATCCAGACGAAGAGCTTGAAGAAAAAGAAGTATCCGAAGGGGTACTGAGACGTTTTTCAAACGCAATGCCCTGGGAGATCCCGCTGTATTTGCATTTGCTCGATGAGTTAGAAAAGCTGGATCAACGTGTTATCCGTATCAGCACACTGGCCGAAGCCATTAAAGAACTCACTAAAGCCACTAAGAAATACAACACTTAACGTACTGGGTTGCTCCATACTTGCCGGTGTGGAGCTCCACTTAGTCAAGGACTTGTAGTTTGAAAATAGGTGGTAAAATTAAGGAAGTAGACACTTAGGAAAGCTAAGCTAAAGAGAAACAAAATTAATGGAGGTTTTATGGAGCTTTGGATTTGGTTGGGTGGTTTATTACTGACAGTCGCCGCAGTCGGTGGGGTATTTTGGTATTCCGGACGAGAGCGATAGCTTTATTGCGAACCTTCGGGTTCCTTTTTATTTGCTAATCGCCAATGCGATACAGATCTTCTTTTATGTCTAAACTTAGACCTAATGTCCTACTTTTCTTTTTAGTAGGATAGCGCTTACTAATTGGTGATCGTTGATGAACAATAACAGCCTTCACAATAGAGAATAATAAATATGCCGATATTGAAATCACTGCAATTTGCCAATTCATATAAGCTATCGCAGCCCAGCCCCAAGCCGTATTGGTAGCCATAGCGAATCCCAGCAACAAAAGAAATAAACCGAAAACATTAGCCACATGCTTCATACTTACGAACTCAATGAATTTCATATATCTAGTGTATCGCAGAATCAGACAATGCAATTGTACATATATATTTTATTGCTCACTTTCACATGTTCATCAAAGGCATGATGTAACAGCCTCTAGAACGTATCGGCTGGAACGAGGTTCGGATCAATGCGGTGGATACGCGGCTCGGTAAAAAACTCTACCAGAACGCTTGGATTGTCCAAAATGGGCAGATCCAGAGTCTTTGCAGAGCAAATTGGATTGATATTATTTATCTAATTTAATCCCCCCATGAAAGGAGAATGAAAATGACTAAATATGATCATGTTAATATTGAAAACATGCAGAAAGCTGTTCAAGCATTGGAACGCGCAATTGATGCTGATATTGATGAACAGGTTGTTCAAGCACTTGAATCGGAAAATGTTATTGATATTGGTGTCATTGTTGATAAAAACGGAAATCCTGGCATTGGTAATGGCTTGCCGTTTGATGTCTATACCTCTAAGGATGACGCTACTTTGGTCGCCGCTGCGCTAAATGAAGCAGATGCTTTCCTGCTGTCGCTTATAGATAACCCAACCCAGCTGGAACATCGTTCTGATTACCAGGTTCAACAAGACACAATCCTCGCCCTTGTTAACAATTTTACCAATGTTGATTTGGAGAATGTACCAAGCTTAGTGGTAGGTAATATCCAAGAAGCTAAACGGGTGCTAGAGGACGCTATACAGCGTTTGTTGTAATCACTACTTCAGTTTGACCGCTGAACAATGTGAAATGCGACCGCTGGAACTGGATCGAATCGAGCTGGAATTTGTTATCGCCTTGGATGCTGATGAAAGCGGTGAATCTTGGGAGAAAGTTTTAAGTGTCGATGAAGCTGTTCGTTGATCGTGAAAAAAGCCGGGTTTCCCGGCTTTTTCCGTTTCTGATCTAGCGTTCGTAGGTGGTGACAAGTGTTCTAATGCCCTGATCATTTAGTACTAGGAAGTAGAACTCACTGATCGGATGGCCCCATTCCTCTATATTGTCAGCGGTGCCGTACTTTTGGGCTTTGCGACGACGCTCTCGTTCCGCAAGAGGGTAAATGCGAAGCTCTGGGTTCTGGATGCGTTTGACCAGTGATAGCCACGGGGCTTTGGATAACATCTCATGGAAAACCATAAACGCAAGTCTAAGAAAGTGGCTTTTTCAAATGTTTTTAATCTGTCACGAAAGAACAATTTAAAGTAAATCCCGATTGCTCCCAAAGCGGGCTTTCAGAAGCTGATCCATTATGGGGAAGACGACTCGCAAGTATGGAGCAATCATAAAGGAAACCTTTATTTTCAGTTAATTAAATCTGAAAAAGCACTTGCTACTGGTAACCGTTTTTTCAAAACTCAGCCACTCATTTACGGATTTAAGAGCTTAGGAAGGCTAAGCTAAACATTAAAAAAATTATCGAGGAGATGTTATGGAACTTTGGATATGGTTGTGCGGCTTACTATTGACGGTAGCGGCTGTAGGTGGCGTCTTCTGGTACGCAGGGCGGGAGAAGTAGAACTAAGCGTTATCTGACTTATCCAACTCTTGCTTGAGCTGAGTGATGAGAGCTTGTTTTTCCTTTTCATTAAGCTGTTCTATTAGGCAAGCCAGCTCAGCTGAACTATCAGAGTCAGAGAAGAAAAATGCAACAGGTACACCAAGCTCCTGAGCAAGCTTTTGTAGCGTACCGATATCGGGCATATGACGCCCTTTTTCATAATGATTCATACGGCCACTCGCTGAACTTGGGTCCATACCCAAACGGATACCAAGCTCCCTCTGGCTGATACCAACGCGATTTCTTGCCTGTTTAAGGCGCTGTGGAAATGGATTTGTTTTAGACAAGTGAGAATCATCATCAACCTAAGATGCTTAGATTTTCTAAGTTTTAATTATACCTGTATACTTAGGAAAACTAAGCGCAAGATGGAGACTAAGATGAAAACACTAAAAAAGTTCGCACTATTTTGCGTTTTTTGTCTTGGTGCGTTAGTGACTGTATATCAAAGCTGGGGTGTGATGTTGATGGTCTTCCCAAGCGTTATTTGGCTACATAAGTCTCTGGATGTTATCTACAAAAATAAGTACATCGCGTTGTTATTTTGGTTTGTACTCTTTTATATAAACTGGCTATTAGCTAGTGCCGCCGCCCTCACCTATTTCTTCATTCATGTCTGGCATTTGCACCAACAGAACATTTCGCTCAATAACTCGTCTTGTACCAAGCGAGCGCCTCGACACATCAACCCAAGCACTGGTTTGTTGATGAAGAACAGGCACTTTGATATCGCAGGTAATGCTTATGGTTGGAGTGACGATTAAGATGAGAAAGATCCTTCACTTCTTAAAATGTCTACCGGGTATGCTGATGATCCTTGTTGGGTTAATGATCATCGCTCCATTTTGGCAACAAGTTATGATCACCTTTCCCATTGTTTATTGGCTCAAACGTTATCTTCTACTTATTCACAGCTTTCGTCCTCTCTCACTGATAGTTTGGTTCGGATTTGTTTATGTTGACTGGAAGCTTGCCTCGATTAGCTGGATTTCTTATATCGCATCCATCGTGATAAGTACTTGTATGGAAAATGATATGCCAATGATTAGGCCTGTAAAAAATAGACCCAACAAAAAGAAAGAACCTAGCCTATCAAGGCCATTTGCAGGATTAAGATATCAAATACTAAAGGATGATGACTAAATGAACGAAAATCTGCTATCAACAACATTAATGTCAGCGTGCATAGTACTTGTTGGATGTGCAACAACATCAAACCCAAGCGTTTATGATGAAGGGCACAGTAAAGCTTTCAATATCGCTCAAGCTGGCGGCTTGTACGAGGTAAAAGATAACATTATTCCACGAGAGGAATATGAATCTCTGAAGTTAACTACCAGCACTGCCATCAACACCCAGCTCTTCACCTCGTCGCTCGGAGCCAATATGGATTTAAGTTCCGGACTGGGATTGGGTTTATTAACTTCAGTATTAGAGCAACCTGGAACCGCTTCACGTAATAGCATCATTGCCTGGATGCCACAAAATGAAGCCAATTCAGCTAAAGAAGCACAGGCTAAGCTAGTCAAGAAGATGAAAGATGCCATGGAAAGCACCTTGAAAGAAATGGGATTAGCTTATGAGGCCACTAACGGCAACTCGGATAGAAAAGTTGAATTTTACTTTCACAGCACCGATTTCGGCTGCCCAGAGTATCAACAAGGCATGACCAACCAAGATCTCTGTTATATCGCCACTGAAATTTTTGAGCCTCGCGAAACAATAGCACCTTCATTCACTAGCTCAGCACAAAAAACTTATGCTTTCGAATCTAATCATAAAGTGTATTACCATCGTTTCCGAATAACCCCTGGGCGTGATAGCAATGTTCCGACGGACCAGATGTATGCTTCTATCAGCAGTCAGTTACCTCAATGGGTGTACCTATACATTTCATCTGGACACATTCAGACCGAAGACACTACTGTGAAAGCACCATATTTACTGGAACGCGGTAAAGCACATCTGTTTATCCATCCAGAAAAAAGCTAATAATCAACTAAGTGAAAGCAAGGTGGAAACACGTTTCCCACCATTCCCACTTTTCCCATCCTGATCTATGATGGAAGTCATCTTGGGAAGTAAGTATTTGACCATAAATTGCAATTTGGTCCCCAATCGGTCCCCAAGACGTCGCGCGAGGCCAGCTATTATGGGAAACTTCACTTTCTGTATCGGGAAGTAAATAATCGAACGCGCGGTGCTGAGCTTAACTCACACCGCGTTTCTTTTTGTACGGCAAGCCATCCATGAGCTTTAGCCGTCGCATTCAATAAGGAAGAAGTATGATCCACATTATTACAGGCAGCACGCTAGGTGGCGCAGAATACGTAGGGGATCACCTGAGTGATCTACTCAACGAGAATGGATTTGAAACAACGATCCACAATCAGCCATCTCTTGATGAGATCGAAAATCAAGGAACGTGGTTGGTGATCACCTCAACCCATGGGGCTGGTGAGTACCCTGATAATATTCAACCTTTTATCGCGGCATTACAAAATACCCCGCCGAAAATGACCGACGTAAAGTTCGCAGTGATTGCGATTGGTGATTCAAGCTATGATACGTTCTGCGCCGCTGGTCAACACGCTTATGATTTACTAGAGGACATTGGTGCCACACCGCTCGCTGATTGTCTTAAGATTGATGTACTGAGCCATGCAGTACCCGAAGACGCCGCTGAGGCATGGTTAAAAGAGAATATCGAACGCTTTTAAGCTCTCCGCTTTCCCTTCAACAGAGTCGAAATTCGGCTCTGTTTTCCCCAATGTGAATAACTCCCGTCAAATTATTTTGTTTAACTGCTCAAAAACCAATCAAATGAGCTGTGGATAACTACGATAAGATCCAGTGATTTTCCTTTAGTTATCCCAATAACAACTTTGATCAATTTTACCCCCTGTGTATAACTACCACTTTTGATCCCAGGTAATCCTCGATCTGATCCAATCATGATCACAAGATATGATCCAAAGAAGATCCATGATCTTGTTGATCATTTTTAGCTTATCCACAGAAACGGTCGATCCTAATAGTAGATCTAATAAAAGATCATATATATAGATCTTATATATATTTATCTTGAAGCTTAAAACGGATAAAACGAGAAAACGTTTTTCTCTGTGGCATAAAGCAGGTAAAATACGGCTCCTTTATCTGTCCATTAAATCCCTTTGAATACCTGAGGTCAGTTCATGCTTTATCACGAAAACTTTGACGTCATTGTTGTCGGTGGCGGACACGCAGGAACGGAAGCCGCGCTCGCATCTGCACGCACAGGACAAAAAACGCTTCTCCTTACCCATAACATCGATACATTAGGCCAGATGTCTTGTAACCCGGCGATTGGTGGTATTGGTAAAGGTCACTTAGTAAAAGAAGTGGATGCTATGGGCGGTTTGATGGCTGAAGCCATCGACCATGCAGGTATTCAATTCCGTACACTAAATGCCTCCAAAGGTCCTGCAGTTCGAGCGACTCGAGCTCAAGCGGATCGTGCTCTGTACAAAGCGTACGTCCGTAACGCATTAGAAAATGCACCTAACTTAACGCTGTTCCAGCAGTCAGTGGATGATCTGATTGTTGAGCAAGACCGCGCGGTTGGCGTGGTGACTCAAATGGGACTTCGCTTCCATGCGAAAGCCGTCGTACTAACGGTAGGTACGTTTCTTGGTGGTAAGATCCACATTGGCATGGAGAGCTCTTCAGGCGGACGTGCAGGAGATCCACCGTCGATCGCATTAGCGGATCGATTACGTGAACTGCCATTCCGTGTGGATCGTTTAAAAACGGGTACCCCACCGCGCATTGATGCTCGCACCGTTGATTTTTCAGTGCTTGAAGCTCAGCACGGTGATAACCCTACCCCTGTATTTTCATTCATGGGTAAACGCGAACAACACCCGCGTCAGATCCCATGTTTTATTACGCACACCAATGAGCAAACGCACGATGTGATCCGTAGCAACTTGGATCGCAGTCCGATGTACGCGGGTGTGATTGAAGGCATTGGTCCGCGTTACTGCCCGTCGATTGAAGACAAAGTGATGCGTTTTGCGGATAAAAATAGCCACCAAATCTTCATTGAGCCAGAAGGTTTAACGACGCACGAGCTATACCCTAACGGTATCTCGACTAGCTTGCCATTTGATGTGCAAGTACAAATCGTTCGCTCAATGAAAGGCTTTGAAAATGCGCATATCGTTCGTCCTGGTTATGCGATTGAATACGATTTCTTCGATCCACGTGATTTGAAGCAAACGTACGAAACCAAGTTTATTCATGGTCTGTTCTTTGCTGGTCAGATTAATGGTACGACTGGTTACGAAGAAGCCGCAGCGCAAGGCTTGATGGCCGGTCTAAACGCAAGCTTGTACAGCCAAGACAAAGAAGGCTGGAGCCCACGTCGTGACCAAGCTTACATGGGCGTATTGATTGATGATTTATCGACCATGGGTACCAAAGAACCGTACCGCATGTTCACTTCTCGTGCGGAATATCGCTTGTTGCTACGTGAAGATAACGCCGATTTACGTTTAACGGAAAAAGCACGCGAGTTAGGCTTGATTGACGATGTTCGTTGGGCTCGCTTTAACGAGAAACTCAATAACATGGAAACGGAACGTCAACGTTTGAAATCAACGTGGATGAATCCGAAGTCAGAAGGCGTGGATGAGCTGAACAAGCTGCTGAAAACACCAATGGCACGTGAAGCGAGTGGTGAGGATCTTCTGCGTCGTCCTGAGATCACTTATTCGCAACTGACGCAACTTGAAGCGTTTGCTCCTGCACTTGAAGATCAGCAAGCGGCTGAGCAAGTTGAAATTCAAGTAAAATACGATGGTTACATCAAGCGTCAGCAGGAAGAGATCGAAAAATCATTGCGTCACGAAAATACCAAGCTACCCGCAGATTTGGATTACCGCGATGTAAAAGGTTTATCAAACGAAGTCGTTGCTAAACTGAGTGAAGCCAAACCAGAGAGCATCGGTATTGCATCGCGCATTTCTGGTATTACGCCTGCTGCAATTTCTATTCTTCTTGTTCACTTGAAAAAGCATGGTTTGCTGAAGAAAGGTGAGGAAGAATAATGAGCGCATTGCGAACAAAGCTGGATTCACTGATCGCGAAAACCGATTTAGAAGTGTCAGAGCAACAAAGAGAGCAATTGGTCGGTTACGTCGAACTGCTCGACAAGTGGAACAAAGCGTACAACTTAACGTCGGTGCGCGATCCGCTTGATATGTTAGTGAAACATATTCTTGATAGCATCGTGGTGAGCACACACCTGCCCGGTGAGCGCTTCATTGATGTTGGTACTGGTCCGGGTTTACCGGGCATACCTTTGGCAATCATGAACCCTGAGAAGACCTTCTTCTTGCTCGACAGTCTTGGCAAACGCATCCGTTTTATCAAGCAAGTCGTGCACACATTAGGGCTGAAAAACGTGACACCAATTCAAAGTCGCGTCGAAGAATTCCAACCTGAAGAAAAATTTGATGGCGTTTTGAGTCGAGCTTTTGCTTCAATGACAGACATGGTGGAATGGTGCCACCATTTGCCGAAACAAGAGCATGGGGTGTTTCTAGCGCTGAAAGGACAGCACCCTAAAGATGAAATGGATCAGCTTCCTGAATGGTGCAGTGTGACAGAGATCATATCTTTAGCTGTTCCTGAGTTGGAAGGTGATCGTCATCTAGTAATCTTATCGCGCAAGGAAAATTAGCGAGGTAATCGTGGGTAAAATTGTAGCAATCGCCAACCAGAAAGGTGGGGTCGGCAAAACAACAACGTGCATTAACTTAGCGGCTTCGATGGCGGCAACAAAGCGCAAGGTTTTGGTGATCGATCTCGACCCGCAAGGCAATGCTACGATGGCCAGTGGCGTGGATAAGTATATGGTCGATGCCACCGCATACGATCTTTTGGTCGAAGATACACCGTTCGATCAAGTCGTATGTACCCAAACCACAGGGAAGTATGATTTGATCGCGGCGAACGGTGACGTAACCGCGGCAGAGATCAAATTGATGGAAGTGTTCGCTCGCGAAGTGCGTTTAAAAAATGCATTGTCGTCAGTTCGCGATAACTATGATTTCATCTTTATTGATTGTCCTCCTTCTCTAAACCTTCTTACAATCAATGCGATGGCAGCAGCTGATTCTGTGCTGGTGCCGATGCAATGTGAATACTTTGCGTTAGAAGGTTTAACTGCTCTTATGGACACAATCAGCAAGTTAGCGGCTGTGGTTAATGAAAACCTCAAAATCGAAGGTTTACTGCGTACTATGTACGACCCGCGCAATCGCCTATCGAATGAAGTGTCCGATCAACTTAAAAAACACTTTGGCAATAAAGTTTACCGTACCGTCATTCCGCGTAATGTGCGTTTGGCCGAAGCGCCAAGTCACGGTAAACCAGCGATGTACTACGATAAGTACTCTGCAGGGGCCAAAGCGTATCTTGCTCTAGCGGGCGAAATGCTCCGCCGCGAAGAAATCCCAGTTTAACTCTAACCTAAGGAATTCAACCCCATGTCTAAGCGTGGTCTCGGAAAAGGACTGGATGCGTTATTGTCGACCAGTTCGTTTGCTCGTGAAAAACAGCATATTGCATCGCATAGCCAAGAATTATCGGCAGACGGTGAGTTAACCGATTTAGCGATTGGTCAATTGCAACCGGGCGTATACCAACCGCGTAAAGATATGGCGCCTGAAGCGCTCGAAGAATTAGCGGCTTCTATTCAGTCACAAGGCATTATTCAGCCAATCGTGGTTCGCCAGGTTGAAAGCGGCCAGTTTGAGATCATCGCTGGTGAGCGCCGCTGGCGTGCGGCAAGGCAGGCTGGTTTAAAACGTGTGCCGTGTTTGGTGAAGAAAGTCGAAGATCGCGCGGCGATTGCCATGGCGTTGATTGAGAACATTCAACGTGAAGACTTGAATGTGATTGAAGAAGCACAAGCGCTTGAGCGCTTACAAGACGAATTTACGCTTACGCATCAACAAGTCGCAGAAGTGATTGGTAAGTCGAGAACGACGGTCAGTAACTTGTTACGTTTAAACCAGCTTGAGTCCGATGTGAAAAGCTTGGTTGCGGATAAATTGCTAGAAATGGGTCATGCGCGAGCGCTATTGGCCTTGCAGGGTGAACAGCAGGTTGAGGTTGCTCAACAAGTCGCGAAAAAGCAAATGACTGTTCGCCAAACCGAACAGTTAGTAAAAAAGTGCTTAGCCCCACAAAATGAGCAAAAAGGGCAACAAGAAGATACCGAAGCTGAGCAAATGTCGCATAAATTGAGTCAGCTGCTTGATGCAAAAGTTTCTCTGACCCGTTCTGCAAACGGAAAAGCGAAATTGACGATAAGTATTGATGAGCCTCACAAATTGGACCAACTAATTGCCAAGCTTGAGGCCTAGATGAGATAATTGATTTAGGTCAATTAATCTAATTAATCGAATTTTGTGCGAAAGTTGTCGTTTTGTAAACAAAACTGTAAGTTTTTGATGCAATCGAATTGCTTTACGTTGAACTGAACGTATAATTTTCGCCAATTTCCCAGCACAGAGAGTTTAGTGCGAAGTGGATATTACTAGAGGTACGAATACATGGTAGCTGCGTTAGCTAGACCAGGACGAGAGCTCGCAAGGCAATTGTTAATGATCCAGTCTGGCGCGGTTATTTTTGTGGCAGCAGGAATGGCGGTAGCCATAAATCCTGACTGGGGATTTTCAGCGCTGATTGGCGGAGGCATTTTTGTTGTTGCCAATGCAGTATTCGCGCTGTGTGCTTTCATGTTTAGTGGGGCTCGCGCTGCCAAGCGCATCGCGGCTTCCTTCTATACGGGTGAAGTACTGAAAATTCTCATCACGGTTGCACTGTTCTATGTTGCCTACATGTATATGCAGGTGGAACTTGTTCCCCTCAAACTAACCTATTTGCTGGTACTAGGTATTAATATCTGTGCACCAGTGCTATTCATTAACAACAAAAAATAGGATGAGTTATGGCTGCGCCAGGTGAAGCGCTAACATCGTCCGGTTACATTGCCCACCACCTTTCTAACCTATCGCTGTATAAGTTGGGTTTAGTAGGGTCGGAGACAAGTTTCTGGAACGTACATATCGATAGCCTGTTTTTTTCTTGGTTTACTGGTTTAATCTTCCTCGGAATTTTTTACAAAGTAGCGAAGAGAACAACAGCGGGTGTACCGGGTAAGCTTCAGTGTGCTGTAGAAATGATCGTTGAATTTGTCGCCGATAACGTCAAAGACACGTTCCATGGACGCAACCCACTGATCGCGCCTTTAGCACTGACTATCTTTTGTTGGGTATTTTTGATGAACGTGATGGACTTAGTTCCTATCGACTTCTTACCGTACCCAGCAGAACATTGGCTAGGTATCCCTTACCTTAAGGTTGTACCGTCTGCTGATGTGAATATCACCATGGCTATGGCTCTAGGCGTTTTTGCATTGATGATTTACTACAGCATCAAAGTGAAAGGTCTAGGTGGATTCGCAAAAGAACTTGCACTACATCCATTCAATCACCCACTTATGATTCCGTTTAACCTACTGATTGAAGTGGTATCGCTACTGGCGAAACCTCTATCACTTGGTATGCGTCTATTCGGTAACATGTTCGCGGGTGAGGTTGTATTCATTCTTTGTGCGGCAATGCTACCATGGTACTTACAATGGATGGGTTCACTACCGTGGGCAATCTTCCATATCTTGGTTATTACGATTCAAGCCTTCGTATTCATGATGTTGACAATTGTTTACCTGTCAATGGCACACGAAGATCCTGATCATTAATTTTTTTTAAAGCTTTTTATTTGGGCACTAAGCCAACAACTATAAATTGGAGATAGTAATGGAAACTTTACTGAGCTTTTCTGCAATCGCCGTAGGTATTATCGTCGGTCTTGCTTCTCTTGGTACAGCGATTGGTTTCGCACTGCTAGGTGGTAAATTCCTAGAAGGTGCTGCACGTCAACCAGAAATGGCTCCTATGCTACAAGTTAAGATGTTCATCATCGCGGGTCTACTTGATGCGGTTCCAATGATCGGTATCGTAATCGCGCTACTATTCACTTTCGCAAACCCATTCGTTGGTCAACTAGGTTAATCACCTTTAACTCGGGACGAGCGATTAGCGCTTGTCACTGATTAACACTAAGTCCAAATAGAGGGGTAGCTGTTGTGAACATAAACGCAACTCTGCTAGGTCAAGCAATCTCGTTTGCACTATTTGTGTGGTTCTGCATGAAGTATGTATGGCCACCATTGATGAAAGCGATCGAAGAGCGTCAGAAGAAAATTGCTGATGGCCTTCAAGCAGCAGAACGTGCTGCGAAAGACTTGGATCTAGCACAAGCCAACGCTTCTGATCAATTGAAAGAAGCGAAGCGCACAGCAACTGAGATCATCGAACAAGCGAACAAGCGCAAGTCTCAAATTCTTGATGAAGCTCGCGAGGAAGCTCAGGCAGAACGCCAGAAAATCCTAGCGCAAGCAGAAGCAGAACTTGAAGCTGAACGCAATCGTGCGCGCGATGACCTGCGCAAACAAGTTGCTACTCTGGCTGTAGCTGGTGCTGAGAAAATCCTTGAGCGTTCTATCGATAAAGATGCGCAAAAAGATATTCTCGACAACATTACTGCAAAACTTTAAGTCTGGGGGCGCATATGTCTGATTTGACTACTATCGCACGCCCCTATGCTAAAGCAGCCTTCGACTTTGCTTTAGAGAAAGACCAGTTGGACCAATGGGGCCAAATGTTATCTTTTGCTGCTGAAGTGGCCAAAAACGAACAAATGAACGAACTTCTAACCGGTTCGGTTTCTGCTGATAAAATGGCAGAGATTTTTGTTGCAGTTTGCGGCGAACAAGTTGATACGCACGGTCAAAACCTTTTGAAGGTGATGGCTGAGAATGGTCGTTTAGCGGCCCTTCCTGATGTTTGCACAGAGTTTTACACTCTGAAGAAAGAGCATGAGAAAGAAACCGATGTTGAAGTCATTTCAGCAACAGAACTTTCTGATGAGCAACTTGCAAACATTGGCAGCAAACTTGAAAAGCGTCTTGAACGCAAAGTGAAGCTGAATTGCAGTGTAGATGAGACCCTACTTGGTGGGGTTATTATTCGAGCCGGAGACCTAGTCATCGATGACTCAGCGCGTGGTCGTTTGAACCGCCTGAGCGATGCATTGCAGTCTTAATGGGGATTGGAGCATGCAACTTAATTCCACGGAAATTAGCGATCTAATCAAACAACGCATCGAATCTTTCGAAGTTGTTAGTGAAGCTCGCAACGAGGGTACTATCGTATCGGTAAGCGATGGTATCATCCGCATCCACGGCCTAGCGGACGTGATGCAAGGTGAAATGATTGAATTACCGGGTGGCCGTTATGCACTGGCACTTAACCTTGAGCGTGACTCGGTTGGTGCGGTTGTAATGGGCCCATATGCTGACCTTAAGGAAGGCATGAAAGTTACAGGTACTGGCCGCATTCTTGAAGTGCCAGTTGGTCCAGAGCTACTAGGCCGCGTAGTAAACACGCTGGGTGAGCCTATCGATGGTAAAGGTCCAATCGAAGCGAAAATGACTTCGCCTGTAGAAGTGATCGCACCAGGTGTAATCGACCGTAAATCGGTAGACCAACCTGTGCAAACTGGTTATAAGTCAGTTGACTCAATGATCCCAATCGGTCGTGGTCAGCGTGAGCTTATTATCGGTGACCGTCAGATTGGTAAAACAGCACTGGCGATCGATGCGATCATCAACCAGAAAGACTCTGGTATTTTCTCTATCTACGTAGCAATTGGTCAGAAAGCATCGACTATCGCTAACGTAGTTCGCAAACTAGAAGAGCACGGCGCACTACAAAACACTATCGTTGTAGTTGCATCAGCTTCTGAATCTGCAGCGCTGCAATACCTAGCGCCATACGCAGGTTGTGCGATGGGTGAATACTTCCGCGATCGCGGTGAAGACGCACTGATTGTTTACGATGACCTATCTAAGCAAGCGGTAGCTTACCGTCAGATCTCTCTACTACTTAAACGTCCACCAGGCCGTGAGGCATTCCCAGGTGACGTATTCTACTTACACTCGCGTCTACTAGAGCGTGCAGCTCGTGTAAACGAAGAGTACGTAGAGCGTTTCACTAACGGTGAAGTGAAAGGTAAGACTGGTTCATTGACTGCTCTTCCTATCATCGAAACTCAAGCAGGTGACGTTTCAGCATTCGTACCGACTAACGTAATCTCGATTACCGATGGTCAGATCTTCCTACAGACTGAGCTATTCAACGCCGGTGTTCGTCCAGCTGTTGACCCAGGTATCTCAGTATCTCGTGTAGGTGGTTCAGCTCAGACGAAAATCATCAAGAAACTATCAGGTGGTATCCGTACAGCACTAGCTGCATACCGCGAACTAGCTGCATTTGCTCAGTTCTCTTCTGACCTTGATGAAGCAACGAAGAAACAGCTAGACCATGGTCAAAAAGTAACAGAACTAATGAAGCAGAAGCAGTACGCTCCAATGTCTGTATTTGACCAAGCTTTAACTATCTTCGCGGCAGAGCGCGGTTACCTTGATGATGTAGAACTTAACAAAGTTCTAGATTTCGAGGCGGCTCTACTATCGTACGCTCGCGGTCAATACGCTGAACTAGCAGCTGAGATCGACAAGTCTGGCGCTTACAACGATGAAATCGAAGCTCAGTTGAAGAAACTGACTGACGACTTCAAAGCAACCCAAACTTGGTAATTAGGTCGGTGGCAGTTTCTGCCACCAACTAACGGAGAGTAACGATGGCCGGCGCAAAAGAGATACGTAATAAAATCGGTAGTGTTAAAAGCACGCAGAAAATTACGAAAGCGATGGAAATGGTAGCAGCTTCAAAAATGCGTCGTTCTCAAGATGCAATGGAAGCTTCTCGTCCATACGCTGAAACAATGCGTAAAGTGATCGGTCATGTGGCGAACGCAAACCTAGAGTACCGTCATCCGTACCTAGAAGAGCGTGAAGCTAAACGTGTTGGTTACATCATCGTTTCGACAGACCGTGGTCTGTGTGGTGGTTTGAACATTAACGTGTTCAAAAAAGCCGTTACAGACATGCAAGCATGGAGAGAGAAAGGTGCTGAGATTGAGCTTGCCGTTGTTGGCTCAAAAGCAACAGCTTTCTTTAAACATGGTGGCGCAAAAGTTGCGGCACAGGTTTCTGGCCTGGGTGATAACCCAAGCTTAGAAGACCTAATCGGTTCTGTTGGCGTAATGCTGAAGAAATACGATGAAGGTGAACTGGACCGTCTATACGTAGTATTCAACAAGTTTGTGAATACTATGGTTCAGCAACCAACGATCGATCAATTGCTACCTTTGCCTAAATCGGACAGCGAAGAGATGCAGCGTGAGCACTCATGGGACTACATCTATGAGCCTGAGCCAAAACCTCTACTGGATACGCTACTAGTGCGTTACGTAGAGTCTCAGGTATACCAAGGTGTGGTTGAGAACCTTGCTTGTGAACAAGCGGCTCGAATGATTGCGATGAAGGCTGCAACGGATAACGCAACCAACTTGATTGACGATTTGGAACTTGTGTACAACAAAGCCCGTCAGGCTGCGATCACACAAGAACTATCGGAAATCGTTGGTGGTGCAGCTGCGGTTTAAGCTTAGGTAAAACGAAATAGTTTAGAGGATTAACGATGGCTACAGGTAAGATCGTACAGATCATCGGTGCGGTAGTCGACGTAGAGTTCCCACAGAGCAATGTACCTAGTGTATATGA
The DNA here is from genome assembly GCF_054064075.1 of Vibrio sp. JZG10. Lineage (NCBI taxonomy): Bacteria > Pseudomonadati > Pseudomonadota > Gammaproteobacteria > Vibrionales > Vibrionaceae > Vibrio > Vibrio sp. JZG10. Next base: position 47,142 of record NZ_JBSUGE010000017.1, on the reverse strand, counting down.
CGCTCTAAACGTAACGGACTCAAAAGAGCGTCTAGTTCTTGAAGTTCAACAACAGCTAGGCGGTGGCGTAGTTCGTTGTATCGTAATGGGTAGCTCTGATGGTTTACGTCGTGGAGTTGAAGTGGTTAACACTGGCGCTCCAATTTCAGTACCAGTCGGTACTAAAACTCTAGGTCGTATCATGAACGTCCTAGGTGACGCGATTGATGAGCGTGGTGAAGTGGGCGCGGAAGAGGTTTACTCTATCCACCGCAGCGCACCAAGCTACGAAGAACAATCAAACGAGATCGCACTTCTAGAAACGGGCGTTAAAGTAATCGACCTAATTTGTCCATTCGCTAAGGGTGGTAAAATCGGTCTATTCGGTGGTGCAGGTGTAGGTAAGACCGTTAACATGATGGAACTTATCAACAACATCGCACTACAGCACTCAGGTCTATCCGTATTTGCGGGTGTTGGTGAGCGTACTCGTGAAGGTAACGATTTCTACTACGAGATGCAGGAAGCGGGCGTTGTAAACGTTGAGAAGCCTGAAGAATCGAAAGTAGCGATGGTTTACGGTCAGATGAACGAGCCACCAGGTAACCGTCTACGTGTTGCACTGACTGGTCTAACAATGGCAGAACGTTTCCGTGACGAAGGTCGTGACGTACTACTGTTCATTGATAACATCTACCGTTACACACTGGCAGGTACAGAGGTATCGGCACTGCTAGGTCGTATGCCTTCTGCGGTAGGTTACCAGCCAACTCTTGCAGAAGAGATGGGTGTACTTCAGGAGCGTATCACGTCAACGAAATCAGGTTCTATCACGTCTGTACAGGCGGTATACGTACCTGCGGATGACTTGACTGACCCGTCTCCAGCAACCACGTTCGCGCACTTGGATGCAACGGTTGTACTTAACCGTAACATCGCGGCAATGGGTCTATACCCTGCGATCGACCCACTAGATTCAACATCTCGTATGCTTGATCCACTAGTAGTTGGTCAAGATCACTACGAAGTTGCTCGTGGCGTTCAGCAGACACTTCAGCGCTACAAAGAGCTGAAAGACATCATTGCTATCCTAGGTATGGACGAGCTATCTGAAGAAGATAAGCAAGTTGTATCTCGTGCACGTAAGATTGAGCGTTTCCTAACTCAGCCTTACCACGTAGCAGAAGTATTTACAGGTGACCCTGGTATTTACGTACCTCTAAAAGAGACTCTACGTGGCTTTAAAGGTCTACTAGCTGGTGAATACGACGACATTCCTGAGCAGGCATTCATGTACTGCGGTAGCATCGACGATGCTATTGAGAATGCGAAGAAGCTATAAGGCTAACTAGGAGGCGATATGGCAGCAATAACCTTTCACCTAGACGTAGTAAGCGCTGAGAAGAAAATCTTCTCTGGTCGTGTTGAAACGTTTCAGGTGACCGGTAGCGAAGGTGAACTTGGTATTTTCCATGGTCACACACCGCTGCTGACCGCTATCAAGCCTGGTATGGTGCGTATTGTGAAACAGCACGGCCACGAAGAAATCATTTATGTTTCTGGTGGTATGGTAGAGATTCAGCCTGGTACAGCGACTGTACTGGCTGATACCGCTATCCGTGGTGAAGAGCTAGACGCAGCGAAGGCAGAAGAAGCCAAGCGCCGCGCTGAGGAGCAAATCCAGAATCAGCATGGTGACATGGACTTCGCACAAGCGGCCAGTGAACTGGCTAAAGCCATTGCTCAGCTACGAGTTATCGAGCTGACAAAAAAGCGTCGCTAAGCTCAATTAGCAACGTTGCATGACAAAAGGCGGCCAAATGGTCGCCTTTTTGATTAATTTTAGTTGGAAATTTACCTTACTCCATTAACTATTTTAAAAGAGCTGTTTAAAATAACGGCCAATTAACATAAAACGTCAATAGGTTCTCAATGAAATTCAGTGCTGTGATTCTTGCTGCGGGTAAAGGTACCCGTATGCATTCGAACATGCCTAAAGTGCTACACACTTTGGCAGGGAAGCCAATGGCAAAACATGTGATTGATACATGTACTGGTCTTGGTGCACAAAATATTCACTTAGTATTTGGTCACGGTGGTGATCAAATGCAAACTACTCTTGCTGAAGAACCAGTAAACTGGGTGCTGCAAGCGGATCAGTTGGGAACTGGCCATGCAGTTGACCAAGCATCTCCTCGCTTTGAAGACGATGAGAAAATCCTCGTGCTTTATGGTGATGTGCCATTAATCTCAGCCGAAACCATCGAGAACTTGTTGGATGCTCAACCAACGGGTGGTATTGCACTGCTTACAGTGATGCTTGATAACCCAACAGGTTATGGTCGTATTATTCGTAAAAATGGTCCTGTTGTTGCGATTGTTGAGCAAAAAGACGCAACGGAAGAACAAAAACAAATTAAAGAGATCAACACTGGCGTGATGGTTGCGACTGGTGGGGATCTTAAGCGTTGGTTGTCTGGCTTAAACAATAACAACGCGCAAGGCGAGTACTACTTAACTGACGTTATTGCAGCCGCACACGATGAAGGTCGCGCCGTTGAGGCAGTACACCCAGTAAACGCCATTGAAGTGGAAGGGGTCAACGACCGTGCTCAACTGGCTCGTCTAGAGCGTGCCTTCCAATCAATGCAAGCTCAGAAGCTACTAGAGCAAGGTGTGATGCTACGCGACCCAGCACGCTTTGATTTGCGTGGTGAGTTGCAGTGCGGTATGGACTGTGAAATTGACGTGAATGTTATCATCGAAGGTAAAGTATCACTCGGTGATAACGTGGTTATCGGTGCGGGTTGTGTACTGAAGGATTGCGAAATCGACGACAACACCATCGTTCGCCCTTACAGTGTAATTGAAGGTGCAACGGTTGGTGAAGAATGTACCGTTGGTCCATTTACTCGCCTTCGTCCTGGTGCTGAGATGCGTAACGATTCCCATGTGGGTAACTTCGTAGAAGTGAAAAATGCGTGTATCGGAGAAGGCTCAAAAGCGAACCATCTAACTTACCTTGGTGATGCTGAAATAGGTCAACGTACGAACATCGGTGCCGGTACGATTACTTGTAACTACGATGGTGCGAACAAGTTTAAGACCATCATCGGTAATGATGTATTTGTTGGTTCTGATAGCCAGCTGGTGGCTCCCGTCACTATCGCTGATGGCGCAACCATCGGTGCAGGCACGACGCTGACAAAAGATGTTGAAGAAGGCGAGTTAGTGATTACTCGCGTCAAAGAGCGCAAAATTAATGGCTGGCAACGCCCTGTAAAACAGAAATAAGCAGTACCTGCACTCTGTCGCTATATTGTCAAAGCCGCTCAACAAGAGCGGCTTTGTTGTTTCTAGCTAAAGGCTTCATCGTTAGTAACTGGGAATGGCGATGCGTTTTTCGAGCCAACGAACAGCTTGGGATACGAATAGAATGAGCAACAAGTACTCCAAAACGAGGAAGGTATAAATCTCTAGGGGTAAGTACTCATTCACCACCAGCTCATTGGCACGGCGAGTGAGATCGCTCAAACCAATCACACTAACCAAAGAACTCATCTTCAGGATATACACAAATTGATTTCCCAATGGTGGGAGAATTTGTCGAAACGCTTGGGGAAGAATTACCAAGTGCATCTTTTGCCAATAGCTTAAGCCCAAAGATTCAGCCGCTTCATGCTGGCCACGACTGATGGCTTGGATTCCGCCGCGAAACACCTCCGCCATAAACGCACTCTCAGCAATGGTCAGGGCAATAACACCCGCCCAAAAGTGATTGAGTGAGACATCCAACAGCGTTGGCATGCCGTAATACACCCAAAGTAGTAAGACTAAAACAGGCACTGAACGGACTACCTCGACATAAATGCGGTTGATCCACTTCAAGTAGGGAGAGTTCGACAGAGCCGGTAGGGCGATGATTAAACCTAAGGTCATCGCAAATAACATACTGAGGAGTGATACTTGGATGGTGTCACTAAATCCGGCGATTAAAAACTTCAGATTGGTGAGTCCTTGCTCCGTGGAGGGATCGAGCACATACCAGCCCCATTGATAATCTGAGCAACCTGTGAGCAACAGCAGCGAAATCAGCCATAGAGTTCGAAAGGTCACATTTACTCCCTGAATTAACTAAAAAACTTCCATTGTTGCTGCTATGTTATCAATAGAGCTTTAATAAAGGTTAATCATTAAACCGCATAAGGTCATTATTTTTAAGGGAATAAAAATGAAAAAGATTTTACTAGCGCTAGGAATGTGTTTACTTGCTGCAACTCAAATTGCTCATGCTGAAAGCCGTCTTCAATCCATTTTAGACAGTGGTGTACTCCGTGTTGGAACGACGGGAGATTGGAATCCGATGACGATGAAAGACCCTGCAACCAACAGTTATCGTGGCTTTGATATCGACGTAACGACAGAGCTTGCTAAAGATCTCGGTGTAAAAGTAGAGTATGTAGCCACGGATTGGAAGACACTAGTCAATGGCATTACCGCCAACAAATACGATATTACTGGCAGCGCGTCCCTGAATATGTCGCGCGCGAAAGTCGCTGGATACAGCCAACCGTATTTCTACCTTGCCTTTGTACCTGTTGTGCAAAAGAAAGATCTCGCCAAATTCTCTGATTGGGCAGATTTTAATACGCCTGATGTGAAAGTCGCGGCGACACTAGGAACGGTGCAAGAAAAAATGGTGAAAGAGTTTTTCCCGCTGGCTCAACACATTGTGATTGAAGCGCCAGCGCGCGACTTCCAAGAATTACTAGCTCGCAGGGCCGATGTATCGGTGACGTCCAATGTGGAAGCAGCGACGTTGGTGGACAAGTTTAAACAACTGGCGATAGTACCAGTGACCGCTCCGCGTAAACCGACACCAATTGCGATGCTGTTGCCGCAAGACGATCAAGTATGGATTAATTACATCAACCATTGGGTTGAGCTGAAAAAGACCCAAGGCTTTTTCAAGCTGACTGCCAAGAAGTGGGGGTTGAAAAGCTTATAAACAAAAAGAGCCGCATTACGCGGCTCTTTTTTATTATCTGAACAATTAAAGTTCGTCTTCACTCACTACACGAGCATTGTCTGGAGTCGTGAAGTGCTGAGACAATTCACGGTTAGATAAGATGTAACCCATCCAAAGACCACCCATACAGATGATGATTGCAACGCCCGTTACCATTTGAGCTTGGCTTGCCATTGCAGCAACTAATGCGCTTGATAGACTGCTCACAGTAATTTGTAAGCTGTTTTGCAGGCCTGCAGCTGTTGCAGGGCTTTGTTTAGCACTTGCCAACGCGCGGTTTACTACGATTGGGTATAGCGCACCATTGGCTACCGCAATTAAACAGAAAGGCGCTAGAATTGGCCAGATAGAAGACAGTTCCCATTGTGAGGCAATGAATATCATTATTGCCGCGACACTAAATAGTCCAATCAATTGACGTAGAACTTTTTCATCACCAAATTTACGAACGCCGACTTTACCCAAGTAACCACCAGCCATAAACGCGATAGTTTGTGGGATAAAGCTCAAACCAATATCTTTTGCTTCATAGCCTAGTTGCGCCATGATTTCTGGCATACCAGTTAGGTAAGCAAAGAATGCAGCCGAAGCCGTCGCAAACATAAACACGTTGCCAAGGTACTTTTTAGAACTCAGCAGCGCTTTGATGTCGGCAGACATACTGGTTTGTTTGATTTCTGCTTTCTCGTCTTTTTGGGCCATTGTCGCAAAGACCAAGAAGACACCAACTAGTGTCAGCGTAATAAAGATACTGTGCCAGCCGAAGTTATCTGCCAACACTACCCCTAATTGAGGTGCTAGTGCTGGTGATAGCGCGACTAACGGCATGATCGTTGCGAAAATTTGCTGACTGCTGCTTGAGTAGCGTTTAATGACCATGGCTTGCCAGATCACGGCTGGTGCACATACACCGATAGCTTGGATAAAGCGCAGTGTCAGTAGTTGCCATACTTGGTCACAGAAAGCCAAACCGAATGACGCGATAGTAAACAGCACTAACCCGGCCGCGAGTGTATTGCGGTGGCCAAATTTATCGGATGCCAATCCCCACATTAGCTGGCCAACCGCCATACCAACTAGGAATACCGTTAAAGAGAGCGCTATTTGCTCTGGGCCTGTTGCAAAGTCGATTTCCATCGCTTTGAATGCTGGCAGATACATATCGGTAGCAACGAAGCCAAGCATCGATAATGCTGCCAGATAAATGAGCTGTAGTTTTGAGATTTTCATGATTCAACCAGTCAAATTATTTAATCATTTTTTAATCAACATCAGTTGGCGCCAACCCTGATTTATTTACCTTATTATTCTATTTTTCGATTTTGATAAAATAAAACGCTAAAATTGTTGGTTATCAATCAAATTTTTTGAAAGGTTAAATCATGTTCTCTAAAGCATCTCTGGAAATGCTGGATACGGTTGCTCGTTTAGGCAGTTTCACCGCTGCGGCTGAGGTGCTGCATAAAGTCCCTTCAGCCATTAGCTATGGAGTAAGGCAGGTCGAGCAAGATTTAGATGTGGTGCTGTTTCGACGCTTACCGAGGAAAGTGGAGTTAACTCCAGCAGGTGAACTTTTTATGGCTGAGGCTCGCTCTTTGCTGCGTCAAATGGAAGAGGTGAAAGCACAAACACGCCGAGCGGCTCAGGGATGGAAGAGCACGTTAAAGCTGACCTTAGATAACGTGGTGAAGTTAGAGAAGCTCAAACCTTTAGTGGAAGATTTTTATCGCGAGTTTGAATTTGCTGAATTGCAGATCAATATGGAGGTCTTCAATGGTTCTTGGGAAGCCATAGCACAAGGACGAGCCGATATTGTCGTTGGCGCGACATCTGCGGTTCCCGTTGGTGGGGATTTTGAAGTCAAAGATATGGGCGTATTGGATTGGGCATTTGTAATGTCACCCGCTCATCCCTGTGTTCGACAACAAGTGCTTACTGAAGAGTTTGTGAGTCAATTTCCGGCGATCTGTCTTGATGATACTTCGAACGTGCTGCCAAAGCGCCATACTGGCCATTATCCGCAACAACGCCGATTGTTACTACCCAACTGGTACAGTGCAATTGAATGTTTGAAAAATGGAGTTGGCGTGGGTTATATGCCACGTCATATTGCAACGCCACTGATCAATGATGGTGTGCTGGTGGAGAAGGTGATGCCAGATGATAAGCCGCTCAGTCATTGTTGCTTGGTCTGGCGCAAAGATGATAATCATAAATTGATCCAATGGATGGTGGATTACCTAGGATCGCCTAATCAACTACATCAAGATTGGTTACAGTCATAAAAAAACACCTCGCAATAGCGAGGTGTTTTATTTGATATGTTTGGAGCGTGGCGTTTTATGACAGGAAGAACTTGTAAGACGGGTTGTCTGTTTCATCTTTGCATTGATAGCCAAGTTCGCGCAAATGTGCCGAAAACTGAGCTAAATCTCCTTCATCTAACTCGAAACCACATAAAACGCGTCCGTAGTCTGCGCCGTGGTTCCGGTAGTTGAACAAGCTAATATTCCAATGGGTACCAAGAGTGCTTAAGAATTTCAGCAAGGCACCTGGGTACTCTGGAAATTCAAAGCTGTAGAGTCGCTCTTTGAGTTGCTTCGATGGCTTCCCGCCGATCATGTAGCGAACGTGTAGCTTCGCCATTTCATCGTCAGAAAGGTCAACCACCGGATAGCCACCTTCACGTAGATCGTGAATGATGTTTTCCAACTCTTCTTGACCACCTTGCAGACGAACACCGACAAAGATATTAGCGAGTTCGTCATCGTTGTAACGATAGTTAAACTCCGTAACTGCACGGCCGCCAATGAGGTTACAGAACTCAAAGAAAGCACCTTGACGCTCAGGGATGGTGACGGCAAGCAGACCTTCACGTTTTTCACCAAGCTCGCAGCGTTCAGAAACATAACGCAGACCGTGGAAGTTGGTGTTTGCGCCAGACAATACTGTACCTAGATTCTTACCTTGCAATTTGTTTTGCTCAGCAAATTTCTTTAAACCCGCCAGAGCAAGCGCACCCGAAGGTTCAGCAATCGCACGGGTATCTTCAAAGATGTCTTTTACTGCTGCGCAGATTTCATCACTGGACACTGCAATATGGCCATCAATGTACTTCTGGCACAGACGGAAAGTCTCTTCACCAATGCGCTTTACTGCAACGCCATCGGCAAACATGCTGACTTGGTCTAGTACGACAGGTTCACCAGCATCCAGCGCGGCTTTCAGACAAGATGAGTCTTCCGGCTCTACGGCAATGACTTTGATTTCTGGCATTAACTGCTTCACGAGTACCGCAACACCAGCGGCCAAACCGCCGCCACCGACAGGAACGAAGATGTAATCAAGATGACCATTTTGCTGCAGCATTTCCATACCAATGGTGCCTTGACCTGCGATCACCAGTGGGTGATCAAAGGGGGGCACAAAAGTATAGCCATATTGCTCTGACAAACGTTCGGCTTCTGCTTTTGCTTCATCAAAGTTGCTGCCGTGTAGTACCACATTGCCACCAAAGCTGCGTACGGCGTCGACTTTGATATCCGGCGTGGTCTTTGGCATCACGATGGTGGTTTTGATGCCCAGCTTAGTGCCAGACAGCGCCATGCCTTGAGCGTGATTACCTGCCGATGCTGCGATGACACCAGCGGCTTTTTGTGCTTCAGTTAGGCTTGCCACCATGTTGTACGCACCGCGTAATTTAAATGAGTGCACGGGTTGGCGATCTTCGCGCTTGATTTGCACATTGTTACCAATACGCGCAGATAAACGAGGCATTTCTTGCAGTGGTGTTACTGTTGCGACTTCATACACCGGAGCGCGGAGGATTTGGCGCAGATAGTCTGCGCCAGTTTGATTTACTTTCTTTTCGGGTTGAGATTCCATCATTGCTAGCCCTCTAGCTTCGACTTGTCTCGTACTGCACCCTTGTCAGCACTGGTGGCCATGCTCGCGTACGCTTTAAGTGCAAAGGAAACTTCTCTTTGACGATCAACAGGTTTCCAGCCAAGTTCGTCTTGTTTTGCACGGCGCTCTGCAAGTTCCTGTTCAGACACTTCGAGTGAAATTGAACGGTTCGGAATATCAATCGCGATCATATCGCCTGGTTTCACCAGTCCAATAGCACCGCCGTTAGCGGCTTCAGGAGAAGCATGGCCGATAGACAGACCTGATGTACCTCCAGAGAAGCGACCGTCAGTCAGCAGTGCACATTCTTTACCAAGGCCCATCGATTTTAGGTAAGTGGTTGGGTAAAGCATTTCTTGCATGCCCGGACCACCTTTAGGGCCCTCGTAACGGATAACAACCACGTCGCCAGCTTTTACTTTGCCACCCAAGATGCCTTCCACCGCATCTTCTTGGCTCTCAAATACCACAGCCGGACCAGTAAACTTAAGAATGCTTTCATCAACACCGGCAGTCTTCACGATACAGCCATCCAATGCGATGTTGCCTGATAGAACGGCTAGGCCACCTTCTTGGCTGAAGGCGTTGTCTTTCGCGCGAATACAACCTTCTGCACGGTCGTCATCAAGGCGATCCCAACGACAATCTTGCGAAAACGCTTGGGTGGTACGAATACCCGCAGGGCCTGCGCGGTAGAACTTAAGTACCTCTTCGTCTTCCGTTTGGATGATGTCGTATTTTGCCAACTGCTCTTTCATTGAAAGACCCAGTACGGTGCGAGCATCATTGTGCAGTAGACCTGCTCGGTCTAGCTCACCAAGAATCGCCATTACGCCACCTGCGCGGTGTACGTCTTCCATGTGATATTTCTGGGTAGATGGTGCCACTTTACATAGGTGTGGTACTTGACGTGATAGGCGATCGATATCTTCCATATCGAAATCCACTTCACCTTCTTGCGCTGCAGCTAACAGGTGCAAAATGGTGTTGGTTGAACCACCCATGGCAATGTCCAGTGCCATTGCATTTTCGAAGGCATCATAAGTTGCGATGTTGCGTGGCAACGCGGATTCGTCATCTTGCTCGTAGTAACGACGAGTCAGTTCAACAATGCGTCTGCCCGCGTTAAGGAATAGCTGTTCACGATCAGCGTGAGTCGCCAACATAGAACCGTTGCCCGGCTGAGAAAGACCCAGCGCTTCTGTTAGGCAGTTCATCGAGTTTGCCGTGAACATGCCTGAACACGATCCACAGGTTGGACATGCGCTGCGTTCGATCTGCTCGCTTTGCTCATCAGATACTTTTGGATCCGCGCCTTGGATCATTGCATCAACAAGGTCTAGTTTGATGATCTGATCAGAAAGCTTGGTTTTACCAGCTTCCATCGGGCCACCAGAGACAAAGATAACCGGGATGTTGAGACGCATGGATGCCATCAACATTCCCGGAGTGATTTTGTCACAGTTAGAGATACACACCATGGCATCGGCACAGTGTGCATTCACCATGTATTCTACTGAGTCTGCGATCAGTTCGCGTGAAGGCAGTGAGTACAGCATGCCGCCGTGACCCATTGCGATACCATCATCAACCGCGATGGTGTTGAATTCTTTCGCGATGCCGCCTGATTTTTCAATTTCACGTGCGACAAGCTGGCCCATGTCTTTAAGATGTACGTGACCCGGAACAAATTGAGTAAACGAGTTCACCACGGCGATGATTGGTTTACCGAAGTCTTCTTCTTTCACGCCCGTTGCACGCCACAGCGCGCGTGCACCCGCCATGTTACGACCATGTGTGGTGGTAGCTGATCTATATTTTGGCATTTCTTAAATCCTTCTTACTTCTGTTCTGGGTACACATAGTCTAACCAGCCCCACTTATCTTCCGTGGTGCCGTCAAATAGGCCAAAGTAGGCTGCTTGTAGTTCTTTAGTGATTGGGCCGCGTTTACCTGTGCCCACTTCAATTTTGTCGATGGTTGCCACTGGCACAATTTCAGCTGCCGTACCTGTCATGAAGACTTCATCAGCAAGGTAAAGCGCTTCACGTGCAATATTGGCTTCACGCACTTCATAACCTTTATCGCGTGCAATAGTCATGATCGAATCACGAGTAATGCCCGGCAGAATCGCGCTGGTTGCTGGTGGTGTGGTGATCACGCCATCTTTGATAACGAAGATGTTTTCACCGGCCCCTTCCGATAGGTAACCATCAACGCTCAGTGCGATACCTTCGTCGTATCCGTGACGACGGGCTTCACCACCAACCAGTAGTGAAGATAGGTAGTTACCGCCTGCTTTAGCCGCAGTTGGGATGGTGTTTGGCGCAGCGCGGTTCCAGCTTGAAATCATCGCATCGACACCTTTTTCTAGCGCTTCTTCGCCTAAGTAAGAGCCCCAAGGAAATGCCGCAATGATTAGATCCATTTCAGTGCCAACTGGTGGGCACACGCCCAAACCAACATTACCGACAAAACCTAATGGACGAATGTAAGCGCTATCGAGTTTGTTTTGGCGCAGTGTTTCGCGGGTAGCTTCCATGATTTCTTCTACAGAAAAAGGGATCGGGAAACGGTAAATCTTGGCGGAGTCTTTTAAACGTTGTGCATGCTCACGGTGACGGAAGACAATTGGGCCTTTTGGTGTGTTGTAACAGCGCACGCCTTCAAACACGGATGTACCATAGTGCATTGCGTGAGTCAGAACGTGAACGTTAGCCTCTGCCCATGGAACCATCTCACCATTAAACCAAATGAAATCTGCAGTTTTCGTTGCCATTTGTTGCCTTCCTTATGCACTTACGTGTTGTTGTAAGTTGTGATTTGGCAGTTCATCGTTGCGGATTTTTAGCACCTCAACCTTACGAACGTCCCACAACTTCTCTATTTGATTGATCAAAAACGAGATTGGTCGATCGCTGTCGACGATGATCTCGACGCTGGCTACTCTGCTTTCGTGGTTTTGCGTAGCAGCGACTTGTTTGATCACGAAGCCTCGGTGACGAATCACACGTAGAACGCGCTCCAACAGTACCGGTTTGTCATCGGCTTTGATGTCGAGTAAATATCTGTCCATGCGATTGTCTCCTATGTATTTTCCAACATATCACTGTTTGATGCGCCAGGTGGCACCAATGGCCACACGTTTTCTTCTTCATCAATCAAAACGTGAAGCATGTAAGAAGTTTCACTCGCTAGCATCTCTTTCAGCGCTGGCTCCACTTCTTCTTTCTTGGTGATGGTCTTGCCCGGGATATTGAACGCTTTTGCTAGCATCACGAAATCTGGGTTGTCATCAAGAATGGTTTCACTGTGGCGACCGTCGAAAAACAGCGATTGCCATTGGCGAACCATGCCAAGACGTTGGTTATTAAGAAGGACAATCTTCACTGGAATCTGACGACGCTTCAGCGTGCCCAATTCCTGCACGTTCATCATAAATGAACCGTCACCTGTAATAAGGATAGACTGATCATCAGGACGTGCGACTGCTGCACCCATCGCTGCTGGCAAGCCAAAGCCCATGGTGCCAAGGCCAGCAGAAGTGATGAAATTTTGTGGTTCGCGTGGCTGGATATGTTGCGCTGCCCACATCTGGTGCTGACCTACATCAGTCGAGACAATTGAGCTGTCTGGCATCATGTCTGACAGTTGTTTAAGCAATAGCGGTGCGTAGATTAACTCGCCCGGATGGTCGTAACGCCACTTAAAGCCGCTGCGCAGACTTTCACTGTGATGTACCCACGGTGAGATATCTTGAGTCAGCTCTAGCTGAGGAAGAATGGTGTTGATGTCGCCACGCAATGGTGCGTTGGCGTGGCGCAGTTTATGAATTTCTGCGGCATCAATGTCGATGTGAATCACTTTCGCATTTGGTGCAAACGTGTCGAGCTTACCCGTCACACGGTCATCAAAGCGTGCGCCAACCACGATCAATAGATCGGCTTCTTGAACCACTAGGTTAGCAGCTTTGGTGCCGTGCATGCCCAACATACCAAGATAGTGAGGGTCATGGCGTTCAATGGTACCGAGGCCTTTTAGTGTGCTAACTGCTGGCATTGGGTTTAAGCGAAGGAATTCGCGTACTGCATCGGTTGCTTTCGCGAGTTGCACGCCACCACCAACATACAACACTGGGCGAGTTGAGGCTGCCAGTACATCTTGCGCGCGCTTAATGTCTTCAGCGCTGACATCTTCGATTGCAGGCGCTACGTATGGAGGCAGTAGATCTGTTGGGGTTTGAGCCAGTTGAACGTCTTTGGCGATATCGACAATGACTGGACCCGGACGACCCGTTTTGGCCACTTCAAAGGCTTCGGCTAGCGTTGGCGCCAGGTCTTCAATTTCGGTCACGAGATAGCTGTGCTTAGTACAGGCTAGGGACATTCCGATCACATCCATTTCTTGGAATGCATCGGTGCCGATATGAGAGCTAGCAACCTGGCCTGTGATGGCAACTAGAGGTACGGAGTCAAGGAAAGCGTCGGCAAGGCCGGTAACAAGGTTAGTGGCCCCTGGGCCGGAAGTTGCCATGCATACAGCTACGTCTTGAGTGGAACGAGCCATACCAATTGCGGCCATGGCGGCCCCTTGCTCATGACGGCATAGGATGTGCTCCACCCCTCCGTCATACAAAGCATCGTAGATTGGCATGATGGCTCCGCCAGGGTAGCCAAAAACGGTTTCGATGCCTTGCTGTCTTAAAGCGGCTACGACAAGTTGTGCACCAGTCATCGTAAACCTCCTTTGCTACGTTGTGGCTCGTAGCGATTGCCATATTTATTGCACTTCATGTGCACTCCCATTCTTCCCGTTAAACTGTCCGAGGGTTAGACAGATGACAACTTGTAGTTGTAAAAAAACCCCCGGACTTTTCAGTGCGGGGGTTTTTTGTAATTTGTGGTTACCTTTCGCCCACAATACCCCGCGCGGTGCCAATAATGACCACGATAATCAGGGCTAGCAGTGCGTTGATATGAGCGAAAAGGTTCATCTGTCTGTCGTTCTTTTTTCGTTAAAAAATGTTGTGTAATGTTCTACGAAATTGTTTGCGTCATTAGTGGTATCACACAATTCCGCTGCATGACAAGCAAAAAGTCATTCTTTTTTCACATTAACTCTCAATTGGGACGCGGTATATAACATAACCAACTAGATAAAACATTTGTTTACAGAGTGTTCAATAAATTGAGGAACGTATGGGGCTGGCAATCATTCATAGTCGAGCAAGCGTCGGGGTGCAAGCGCCATCGGTTAGTGTAGAAGTTCATATTAGCAATGGTATGCCCGGGTTTACCTTGGTAGGGCTGCCAGAGACGACGGTAAAAGAGTCCAAAGATCGCGTTCGTAGCGCGATCATTAATTCTAATTTTCAGTTTCCAGCTAAGCGGATCACCGTTAATTTAGCTCCAGCAGATTTGCCCAAAGAGGGAGGGCGTTTTGATCTTCCTATCGCATTGGGGATTTTGGCCGCTTCGGAGCAAATCGCGACAGATAAGCTTAAAAACTACGAATTTGTTGGCGAGTTAGCGCTATCTGGTGGTCTAAGACCTGTAAAAGGTGTGCTGCCTGCTGCGCTGGAAGCCAGTAAGATTCAACGTCATTTAGTGGTCCCACATGTAAATGGCGATCAGGCGGCGCTAGTGGGGAAAGAACAACATAAATCGGCTCAATCTCTACTGGAAGTATGTGCCGAGCTTTGTGGCCAACATCGGCTGAATCTTTTTCAAACGCCTAAGCGCAAAATAGTCGAAAAACATGGTCGAGACTTACAAGATATTATTGGCCAACAACAAGGTAAGCGCGCATTGGAGATAGCTGCCGCTGGAAACCACAACTTACTTTTCCTTGGCCCGCCAGGTACCGGGAAAACCATGTTGGCTTCGCGTTTGTGTGACTTACTACCGGAGATGAGTGACGAAGAAGCAATGGAAACCGCTTCGGTGGCATCGTTGACTCAGAGTGAAATTAATGAGCACAATTGGAAGTCGCGTCCGTTTCGTTCTCCGCATCATTCAAGTTCAATGGCGGCATTAGTTGGCGGTGGCTCGGTACCCAGACCCGGGGAGATTTCTTTAGCCCACAACGGCTTGTTGTTTCTCGATGAAATTCTTTTAATCCTAATAATTAAAAATTATCAGATTCATATTAAGTTGTTGAATGTTATTAGATTAAATGTGTTTTGGTGCCTTTTCTTACATTGACAAGAATCACTCTGACAAATAGTATGATTGTTAGTTGTCAATTTATGAGGTTTGGTTGTGAATGTAAAAACACTAAATGAGCTTTCTTTATTAAAAACTGCACTGTCAGTCGAATACTCTAACTACCTAGCGCTTGCTGCTGAATCCTCAGTCTCCCCAAACTTTATACAACCAACATTGAATCTTTATGCAGCTTACTGCTACTTGGTTAAACAAGGTAACTACAGTGCATTGGAAATACTGAATGATTCAAGCTCACTTAATGCACACTTCCAGTCGCTCATTGGCTTTGTTTATAACTATGATGATATCACTATCAAGCATAGATATAAGATTGGTAATCGACTCAAAAATCTTTTCTGCTACATTGCGCAAGATAAACATTTAACTCTTGATGAAGTAAAGCTTTCGAGTTTAAAAATCACAGAAGACGTTTCGACCTGTCTAGCTCAGTTCAGAGAGCTTAATATAGATAAATCAAAGTCTGACTACCTTGATGGTTGGCGGGTGTTATCAAAAGAAGGCAAAGAACATGAGGCTCATCTGGATACGCTTTATGTTAATTTTGGTGAGGCGTTTACCAACAAGGTTCATCTTGCTCTAAAAAACTATGCTTTTACACAAAAATCATCATCTCTTACTCAAGCATTAGGAGAACTCAAAAAACTTTTTGTGGGTATCTCCACTGTTTATACCGACCAAGACGGGCTGACAATAGAAGCCCTTCTGAGTCGTAACCATGTGCAGCTATTCTTCCATAAGTTGTTTAAAGTGCTATTTGTGCGCTCTCAAGCAGCCCATAACTGCCCAAAAGTTTTTCATGCTAAGTGGCGAAATACCATTAACTATTATACCGAGTGCTTTATCAACACGGGTGTTTTTGCTGAACCTCACAAACCATTCATCGTTCCAGACTGGAAAGACCCAAAAGATGCAGCACCCACCTTTTCAATTGGTGGCAATGCTACGCAGCCAGAAAACCTTCGATGGTTTGCTAACATTCCACTCAAAATTAAAGATGAAGAGGCTGTTTCAATTATTCAGCAACGTGTAGACCGAGACATGGCGCATGTCAGGCATGTGTGTCTCTTGAAATTTGAAGAGCTTTTAGAGCGAGAAGATAGAAATAAAGCTTTTCAGAGCAATGGTTCCGTGAAGCCACTGAGTAGTAATAGGTATAATCATCAATATCACAACCTAGTCGGTGCAGATAAGTTAGACAATACCGTAGCAACCTTTTATGCACATGGCATCGCTGCAAAAGACACTGACTATCTATCATTTTTGGGGTTTCACGGTAACGCTAGCCAACTCAACACAGAGTTGAATTTACCAACCAAATCAACACTGAATGTTCTTTTGACGCTTCTTGTGATGGAGCATCCTCTGATAACCCCTTATTGGTTAGCAAAATGGGACTTATTTGATGTAAATGGCAATATGGTGGGCTATAAGCAAGTTGGTAATCAGCACATTGCGGTCAGTCACAAATCACGCAAAGGGTCTACCAATGCGCAGCAAGAAGTAGTGCTCAATGAGTTTTCTAAACCTATAGTTGAGTTCTTGGTGCGCCATACTCGCATGAGCCGCGAATACCTGAAGCAAAGAGGGAATGTGAATTGGCGAAAGATGATTTTGACTTCAACCACTATCAATGTGACACGTCCAAGCAATCTCAATACCACTCTTCACTCAGCAAATGATTTTTATAATTGGCTTCAAAGTGAAACACTCTTTGATAAGAGCAGCGACATAACCTTGGAAGATGCCCAAGACATTTCCGATATCCATTCATTACGTTCCATTAGACGACACCGAGGCTTTCAAATTTATTTGGAAACACGTTCAATGGATGCTGTTGCCGAGGCGCTTGGTCATAAAAAGAAGGATGCAAACCTACTGACCTCTTATCTTCCTAAACCACTCATGGACTTCTTTAATGCACGTTGGATACGCCAGTTTCAGAACGCTATTTTACTTGAAGCAATGAAAGACTCGGTGTACCGACTTGATGCCGTTAATCTGAGTACAGAGGACATTGAGAAATTCTTAAACAATCACGGTATCAGTAATATTCCAGAGCATTTCGACCACGGTTTTGCTCAAAAGACCGCAACTGATAATGAAACCTCTGAATCCTTAGCGTTCGACCAGTTGACCTACACCGTTTCCACCTCTCTTTTGCAGCTATTGATGGCGATACGCCTTATTGTTGAAAGTAGCGATGATGAGGAATCTTTTTTAGATATTGTGGCTCACTGGTATCAATCAGCGGTGTTTGTTTTAGATACCCTGAGTTCAGGCAAGCATAGTGCGGATGATGATTTGATGGGAATGCTTGATATTGCAACCAATAACACACTAGATACTGACTCGATTAAGGGAGCGCTGCTATGTTAAGTGTTGCTATCGACAATTCCTCTATTGCTAACCTCATTGAAAACATCGTGGAAGACCATTCAGTTCTAAATGATTTAAGTGCCGAGACTCTTGAAGATATTATCAATTTTTCAGTAGCAAATGATGACTATCGAGCATTAGATATCATCACGAATATCCATACTGGCATCTACGGTTACGATGACCGACAGCCCGAATGGTTAGAATCCAGCTTTCCTGAAAACAAGTGGGTACTAACATTTGGCAAAACCCCAAAAACGATACATTGGGACTCGGTTTACTTAGATGACGGTAAGAAACTCACGGATAAAAAACACCAAAAGCTGTTAAACAGCTTTAAATACTGGATTACGGCAGCAGATAATCCACTTGAAAACGGTGGGAAGGTTATCAGTCCAACAACTGCTTACAACAAAGTTAACAAAGTTATCGCTCTCATCAATGCTGTCTTACTACACTCGAAAGAGTTGAAGCTAGCAAAGTATCACCTTCTGAATGTGAATGATGACTTTTGGTTGAACATCTTGACGAAATACGCCGAGCACGGAAATTTTCAAGGTGTGTATGAAATTGATAAACATACCAAGGTATTACTTAATAACGCTTCTCAAAGCATTTCTGATACGGACGCACAAACATTTAAAGAAAATTTCCCCTACGTTATACAAGACATTGCGCAAGATGAAAGTTTCTTATTTCTAGCCGAGAGAGAGAAGGCGTGTGCTTGGCTTTTTGAGCAAAGTTATTATCACTCTGGAGAATACATAAGACACACTGGCAACGGTGCTGTGCTGGGTGAGCTGTTGTTTAAAGGTAAGATGCTTTACCACGGTGTCAATATTCCCAACTACGCAGAACTTCACCTCAAAGCGCCAAGGCGAAACTCAGAGTATCGAGCGGTTGAGAATAAAGACACCTCAACAGGCACGAATCAAAGTACTATCTCGGGATGCATTGAAGCAATTCGATTGATTCATACCAACCTTGAGCGTGCAGACGCTGCAAGCCCCTCTATCTTGTCCGAGCGTATCAGTGCAGGTAGCATTAGTCGGTTAGTCAGTTTAAAAAAAATGGGGCGCACCCGCACCTTGCCACCTACCTTTGTGTTTAATTTAATTCGTCAGTGTTATGAGTTTGCCAAAGAGCATCTACCTACAGAGGAAGATGCTGTGACTTTACTTGATGAAACATTAACGCTGCTGTCTAAAGCAAGAAGCAAATCTGCTGCAATAAAATCCAATACACTCCGCCCACATCAAGATAGTCCTAAGTGGAATGAAGAGTTGCATCGAGGTATGAGTGGCACAGAGCGAGGTTACTGGTTTCAAACGGAGGCGATTAATTGCCTGAGTAGTGAATACTTGAAAAAAGGGATAAAGCAGGTTCAAGGCTTTGCTGATAGCGTTGAAAATCGCTTTGATCGGATTCGAGCCAACGAGAGCTTGTTTGATTTGTTCTCTGTACTGCAAGGCGCAATACAGGTCTTGGTGGGTGCAATCATGGCTCGAAGACAAGATGAATTAATCAAGTTAAAGCCACATGGCAACCTATCACCTAATACAAGTCCCTTTTCAGAAGAAGGTGCAAAAGCAGAGTTCAACCTGATATTTAAGGTAAAAAAAACTGGCTCAAAAGGGGTCAACGCAACGATAGAAAGACCAGTTCCCTTATCTATCGCAAGGTTCATTTGGCAACTGGAGCAATTTAACATCAAAGCGAGTGAGTTGAACCTATGCCAAGGAAAGCTATCTCTGTTTAACAACCTTTATTCACATCGTGCTCAGTTAAGTCAGGTTTCTAGCAATGCTTATAATGCGCACTTTGATGATTTGTGTGATTACTTAGAAACGGACTTGGTAGAGTACGACAACGGTGAGTACCGCCGTAATTATGTTCGTCAGCACCAATTGAGACGCTTCTTTGCTATGGCGTTCTTCTGGTCTAAAGGATTTGATGGCATGGATGCTCTGCGCTGGATGCTCGGACATTCAGACATGGAACATCTATATCACTATATCTCTGAATCGGAAACTGGGGCGGTACTAAATGGGGCTAAAGCCAGTGTAATTGTTCGTGGCGTGCTCGACCCCACTTCTGAACTTGCGAAGCTCGAAGGGATAGAAGAGGTTCGCAAAATCATTGCAGAACGTCTGACAGGTGATAACTCAACACCAATCACTCTAGAGTCAGTGAGTGAAGCAGCAGAAGATTACGATGATGAGTCTTATCTAACCGTCCCTCACATAAGCCAACTTCAAAAAGAGCAGGACATCGAAACAGAGGTTATTCAGCTTTTAGAGGAAGGTCGAATCACGCTTGAGCCAGAGTTCTTCACCATCGAAGATGGTGATGGAAATACAACTCAAACCTTTAATTTAATTTTAAAAATCAGAGACCTTGATTGAGGGTTGGGATAATGAAAGTGTTAGAGAAAAACCAAACGAAAATACTTGAAACAGAAAAGCTGTTGAGGGAAATAATCACATCTCCCGCTGAGTTTAAAAATGATGAAGAACTATTAAAGGCGCTCAAGTCTCAATCTGGTATCGCTAAATATCAGAATCAAGAGCGTAATATCACATCATGCTCATTAAACACGGTCAAAAGCATCTCAGAAGCACTTCTGGAAAGAGGCTTCTTATCATTAGATGAGCTTCGTATTAATGCAAAACTGGCGGTAGAGGCTGTACATCACAATGAGAAGGCTTCTAAAGGAAACAAGCAAACTGTCGTGGGTTTAAAGCACAAAGTTTCTGAGCTTGAATCGGAGTTAGATGCTGCACAGCGCAGCAATTCTTTACTGACCGTTATGGTTTCAGAGTTGCGTTCTAGATTAAAGCAACTAGCGAATCATGAAGGAACAGTAGAAGAACGACAGGAGCTTTATCGAGAGCACAATAGGAAGATTGAAGCGCAGATGAACTTCACTTTGAATGGAGAGCTATGATGGCGGTTCGTAAGCTTAAAAACTTTGAGCAATGGAGTCATCTTGGGTTTGATGGGAAGCTTGTCTTTCGTAAGCCACGGGATATTCCTTTCGTAACCTACAGCAATCATACCCCTTGCTATGAAGCCAATGCCTACATCCATAGTTTGATTGTGAGAAACTTAAAAAGTGACACTATTCGAGGGTATGCCCACGATATCATCCACTTGGTTCACTTTATTGAAAAACAGCCATTATTGAGCCAATTTAGTCAACTTACTGATGCAACATTCACTCTTTTCGTTCAATCACTACAGGCAGAGAGAACGCTACTTGGCGAACTAAAACGTAAGAATAACTCCGTTATAAAGATTGCGCATACCTGTTTGGATTTTTTGCAGTTTATCCAAGAGTTTCATGATTTGAGTGCTTTCATTGGCAAAGATAAAGGTAACTCAATTCAGATACTTGAGAAGCATTACAAACGCAAACAGGAAGGCTATAAAGGTTATATTGAAGGTGTGAAAGTCACCCATGCAGCCGTGCCAACAAAAGATGAAATCAAGAAACGCCACCCTGTTTCAGAAGATGATGCCTTGCGTGTGTGGGAGCATATAAAGACCCAGAAAAACAAAGACAAACGCAGAAGAGACATGGCGTTATATACTGCAATGGAGCAGTTGGGTGGTCGAGTGTCGGAGCTTCATTTGATTAAAATGACCGATTACGAGGAAGCGAGACGCACAGGTATGCTCACGCTTACCACTTTAAAGCGCAAAGACGAGAATGCCACCCGAAAGATACCTGTCCCACATTTGTTACTATCAGTGATCGCGGATTACATCAAAGTTCGCAAGAAAGTCATGAGGAAGAAAAAAGTCCAACATGACTGCCTATTTATTAGCTTAAAAACAGGTCTACGCCTATCTGCCGATTCATGGACAACGTACATAAACTCATGGAAAAAAGAGCTTGGTATCGAGGGAGAATTGCATCCGCACTTGTGGAGACACGCATTCATTACAGACAAGCTTAAGGAACTGATTCTTGCCACTAAAAAAGTGAATGACAAAGATGATTTCCGAAAACATCTGCTTCATACACAAACGTTTAAAATGCAGTTACAACAATGGAGTGGTCATACAATACTTAGCTCTTTGGATACTTATATTGACCTCGCATTTGCAGATATTCACGGCTACACAGAGGTTTATAATGCTGTTTCTCTAAAGTCGAG
This sequence comes from Vibrio sp. JZG10, assembly GCF_054064075.1. Lineage (NCBI taxonomy): Bacteria > Pseudomonadati > Pseudomonadota > Gammaproteobacteria > Vibrionales > Vibrionaceae > Vibrio > Vibrio sp. JZG10. The sequence goes on along the minus strand of NZ_JBSUGE010000017.1, from coordinate 25,462 downwards.
TGTTGAGCTTGCTAAACGTCAGATTGAGTTGTTAGAAGAACAGATAGCAAGGAAGGAGTTGACGCCTACCGCAGCGTTGTGTGAGATAAAGGAACTATTGGGAGCTTTCCAATCCGATATAGATAAAAGCATTGTATCGTCACAGTAAGGTTCATCACACATCACCAATCGGTCGCGTAACACGCCTTTGGACAAAAACGGTTTAGAGCTAAAGGTCTAAAGAGTCCACTTCGGATAATTTCAGATTGGGAAAAACAAAGTAGGCGGCTTTGTTGTCCGAGAGCTTTGGCTGCGAATGCAGCCAAATGAGAGCTATTGCCTATTGACTGGAGAAGGGCTCATATGTGTTAGCTGTAGAAATTCGAAAGTTACTCAAAAACGATACAACCTTGAATTTTCCGTAAAAAAGATGAACAACGGTAATGCTTGATTTAAACCCCGGCATTCCATGAACCTCAACTGTGTATATCCTTTCGTTCTGAGTATTTGGCTTCCCAAAATTAAGTACGTCAATTGGCTTGCTAGAAATTAGTTGCTGAAACTCTTCAAATACTTTCAACCCTTGTTCTCTTTCACCATCGTCTGATGTAAAGCTTGGATACTGATGGTGTATCACATAATTATCGGGAACTTGTTCACCTGTAGTTTTAAAAACGATGCCACAAGAAAGTGCAGTAAAGAACTCGTCAAATCTTTTTAAGTCAACAGGATACTTAACGGAACCATCCTCTAACTCAATAGCTCCTTGAGTTAGCATTTTACGAAATGCTCCATCATTATGAGATAGCTGTGGTTTGATTTTCTTTATAAAGATTTCTCTGGCTCTATTACTAGGGGATGCATTCATTAGAATTTGAGCCAACACATATTGGTCGTCAGTAGCTTTTTTATTATTGTGAATTTCACAAGACTTAACAGTTAGCAATTGCTCTTTTTCACCCTTTGGAAAAAAAGATCGAGGAGGGATATGTTCCTTCGTAATTCCTTTTCTCGTACAACCTTGATAGTAACACTTCACTCTGGCAATCTCCTTACATCTAACAATTTATTAGATCCCCAAGGAGGTAATTGAACACCCCACTTTGGGATTTTTTGCACATTCGCTGGACACGTAAACTTAGCATAAGCGAATGTTTTTCAAAGAGTATCATTATACACCACTAAATCACGAACGAGAAAATACGACAAAGATGGGGGTACGTCACACCGATTTCGTTGGCATTAGGAAACCTATCGAAAACTCTTTAATTGAGATTGATGGGATGTATATCCGCTGAAGCAAAAAAGGGGCAGAAATGTGCCGATGTCTGAGGTCAAACTAGCGAGCCAATGTACAGATCGAGATAGGTTTTGGGTATGGAATTTGGGTTGGTCGCTCAACTACAGGCACATCTTGCTCCGCAAGATCACGGAATAAAATGTGGACAACGCTCTGCGTTGACACAGTTTATTTCCGCTTGTACCCGTAGTCACTCCCAAGAGCAATAATAATTTTTTTATAAATATTGAATATCCATTCAATGGGGCAAGTGGGCGAAAAGGTTGGATTAAATGGATGACATAGATGGTTGCTCGACTAAAAACTAAGTTGCATTGCTATCGTTCCGCTTACATCTGAAGCGATGCGCTCCACTAACACTGGCAATATTACAAGTCTCTAATTGACAATATTTCTTAATCAAAATCGATATTAGGAAAATGCCCGAATTTGACCGAAAGGTGCTGGACTCGTTACGCGAACCGCTCGAATCTGGTGAGATCATTATTTCTCGGGCGCAAGGTAAAACACGTTTTCCGGCTCGCTTCCAATTAGTTGGTGCACTGAACCCAAGTCCGACAGGATATTACGAAGGCAATCAAGCTCGCACCAATCCACAAGCTATTTTGCGCTACCTTGGTCGATTATCTGGACCGCTGTTAGATCGCTTTGATATGTCTTTAGAAATCCCTGCTCTGCCCAAAGGGACATTAGCAGAAGGTGGTGATCGCGGTGAGCCGACCGCTATCGTTAAAGAACGTGTGAATCATGCGCGTACCAATATGCTGAACCGCAGCGGTAAGGTAAATGCACTGTTAGGCAGTCGAGAAATCGAGGCGTTTTGCCCCTTACACAAAAGTGATGCGGAGTTTCTTGAAACCGCTTTACATCGTTTGGGGCTTTCGATTCGCGCGTATCATCGCATTATCAAAGTAGCACGAACGATAGCAGATCTTGATGGGGCGGAGCAGATTGAACGAGCGCACTTAGCCGAGGCGCTTGGGTATCGAGCGATGGATCGCTTACTGAAACAACTCACGGCGCAAGCGGTATAGAGACGTGCAAATATCACCGCAACAAGTGTTGTAAGTGCCTTGTTGCGATGAAGGACGTTAGAAGGTGTAGTTGAGACCAAGAGACAACAGGTACTCTTTCTCATCATAGAACGTGATATTGGAGTCCGTTTGGCTGTAGCCGGCTAAAGAGATGAACGACCAGTTTTGCCAGTCAAATACGTTTTGATATTCATGGGCTGCAAATAGGCTGACGGTGTCGTCATTTCGTGTTTTAGCAAAAGTTTGGCTAGCGGCTTGATAGTCTTTCCATGCACAACCTGCGGTGAGGGCCAATCGATGGCGGTTGATAAATTTAAACCAGCTGATGTCAAACCCGTACGAATCAAATGATTCCGCCTTACCGTCGGCATCTTGATTGATGTAGGTGAAAGCGGGTTGCAACATGGATGTTTGATTAAGTGAAATCCGATAGTCACCTTTAACGTAGTAAAGGCTCGCATCGCGAGCGAGTGAACGCTCCGTTACTTCTTCTTGCTCAATGTCTTTATCAGCATAAGCGAGATCAAGGTTGAAGTTTTTATCAATCAATCCCTTGATTTGAAAGCGATAGGCATTGCCATCCACATCCGTTTCTTGACGGGCGATTCCGACTTGATATGGGTTACGCCAAGTTTCGCTTTTGAGCACGGTCGGTAGATAGGAAATATCGAGCACGGTGCCGGATGGCAACTCGTGTTGATAGCCCAGCTGAAAAGCGAGTGTACCAACCGCGACATCGGAACGTGTGGTACCCGCGTACACTTGGTGATTGAGTCGGTTACCAAAAGTGTAAGTAATGCTTCCTAGCGGCGCAGCGATAACGGAACTGTCACTATCGGCGCGCTTATCGAGAGAAGCGATGGTGTTACTATTTTCCGTATTGAAGTTGGATTCTGATGATACAAATCCGGCATTCAGCGAAATTTCACCGCCAAAACCTGCGGTTTCAGCGAGTTGAGCCTGAGCAGAACTGACGACAAAGGCCAAAGGCAAGAGAATTAGCCTTGGTTTCATTCGTTATCTCCTTATTGTCGAATGAGTGGTGCAAATATTGGTTGAGGTAACAAATCTGACCATTCCCACGCATATTCCAATGTGGCAAAGGCGCAGTATAATTACACGCTGTTTTATTCTTCACACATTATCACTGTTGTTTGACTATCATGTTGGCATATTTGTTATTTTTTTTTAACGCTTCTTTTGTGATTCTCAATTCTGCGCTGTGTTCAATCGCAATTTGTATTATCGCTGTGTTTAAAGTATTGCTTCCAAGCGTGGAGCTAAAAGCGAAAGCGACCGCTTGTGCCAACAAGGTGATGTGGTTATGGGCTACCGTTAATGCGGGCATTCTGGCGGTTTCTAACCGTGTTGACTGGGATGTTCAGGGCGGTGAGGCGCTGAAAAAAGACGGGTGGTATCTGTTGATCAGTAATCATCTCAGTTGGACCGATATTGTGGTGCTTTGCTGCGTGTTTAAAGACCGCATTCCTATGCCGAAGTTTTTCCTCAAACAACAACTGTTGTATGTGCCTTTCATTGGGATGGCGTGTTGGGCGCTCGACATGCCATTTATGCGTCGTTATTCGCGAGAGTATCTGATCCGCAACCCGCACAAACGAGGTCAAGATTTAGAGACGACACGTCGCTCGTGCGCCAAGTTCAAAAATGCCCCAACCACAGTGGTTAATTATGTCGAAGGCACTCGATTTACCGAAGAAAAACAGCGTAAGAGCAAGGCGAGCTACCAATATTTGCTGCAACCAAAATCGGGCGGGATCGCATACACGTTAGCGGCAATGGGGGAGCAGTTCGAGAACATTATCGATGTGACTCTGGCGTACCCAGAAAATACAAATAAGCCATTCAAGGATTTATTAATGGGCCGAATGGGCAAGGTTGTTGTGCGTGTGAATGTGTTGCCCGTCGATGAACGAGTGCTTGGTGATTACTTTAACGATAAGCCCTATAAGCGACAATTTCAGCAATGGTTGGGTGATGTGTGGCAAGAAAAAGATCGGTTGCTACAAGAGATTTACAAATAAACAAAAGGGGAGCGATGGGCTCCCCTTTTGATTGATATCGATGCGCTTATTTTAGTGTCAGCAAGTAGTTCACCAGAGAGAAGTACTCATCCATTGTCTTGATGCTTTGTGCTTGAACTAGGTATTTGTTGTTAACGATAACCGCAGGAACGCCGGTTAGACCGCTGTTTTCAAATTGCTTGTCCATACGGCGAACCATGGAATCAACCGCAAAGCCTTTGAATGCAGAGTCGAATTTCTTCGCGTCTACACCTTCATCAAGGAAGATTTGGCGAAGCTCTTCATCGTTACGTGGCGCCTTCTTTAGATTGTGGATGCGATTAAACATCACTGGCACCATTTTGTCTTCCACTTTTAGTGCAACCATGGTCGCGTAGGCTTTGCTCATTGATGGGCCCATGTTGCCACCCATGAAAGAAACGTGGTTTTTTAGTAGTTTAGTGCCTTCTGGCAACTGCTTTTTCAGTTGCTGGATAACAGGTTCAAAGCTATTACAGTGCGGGCAGTAGAAAGAGAAAAACTCCGTCACAAGAGGTTTTTTTGATGCCTCAAGATCCAATACTTTGTAATGTTCACCTTCTTTGAATTGCGCTGCATGTGCCGACAGGCTTAGCATCAGCATAGAAAACAGTGCGAACAGTTTTTTCATCGAAATATCTCCATTTTTGAATTTGTGGCCTGACTTACCATTGAGGCATTAAAGACAGCGGTGCTTCTTCTAAAGCGGCGATCTGCTCTTTAAATGCAAGGACCTGACCTTCCCAGTATTTTGGCTCATTAAACCATGGAAAAGCGAGAGGAAACGCAGGGTCATGCCAACGTTTTGCTAGCCATGCCATATAGTGCACCATTCGTAGACCGCGAAGTGGCTCAATTAGTTTCAATTCTGCGGGGTTAAAGTCGCAAAACTCTTGATAAGCTTCTAAAACAATATCCAGCTGCATCAGTTTGTCTTGGCGCTCACCATTAAGCAGCATCCATAAGTCCTGCACAGCAGGGCCGTTACGAGCGTCATCCAAATCAACAAACATAGGGCCATCTCGCCACAAAATATTGCCTGGGTGGCAATCGCCATGCAAACGAATGGTATTGAAGCCTTCTTGCCAGTGGCTTTCAATTGATTTGATCAGCATATCCAAGTCATTGAAGAAGCTGTTCTCCAAGTGCATTGGAATCATGTTGGCGTTTTGCAGAATCTCTCTTGGTTGATACAGGTATTCTTGCAAGCCAATCGTTGGGCGATGTTGGAAGGCTTGGCGGCTACCCACTTTGTGGATGCGACCAAGGAAGCGCCCTACACCTTCGAGCTGATCTAAGTTGTCAACCTCGTACTGGCGACCACCCACGCTCTCAAACAGCGCAAAGGCATAGCCTTGATAGTGATGCAGGGTTTCACCGTTGATGCGCACAGGTGGTGCGACGGGGATTTCGTTTCCAATTAGTTCTAAAGTGAAGTCGTGCTCCTCTTGGATCTGTTCGTTGCTCCAACGTTCAGGGCGGTAAAACTTGACGACATAACGACGACGCTCTTCGTCAGTGAATTGATAAACACGGTTTTCGTAGCTATTGAGGGGAAGAAAGCCTGATTCTGCGCGAACGCCGATGCTTTCTAACGCGTACCACATAAAATCTGGGGTAAGGGCGTCAAAGTTAAACATACTTTGGGACATATAAACAAAAAGGCTCATTACTGAGCCTTTTTCCGTTAGTCACTGAAGTAGCGCTATAGTTTTTTAATAAAACGGCTTTCCACTTCAATGGTGAATTCGTTGCTCTTATCGGTGAGTATAAACTGAATTGTCGTAATCGCAGAGTTTAGCTTGTCAGGATCGGCGCCAAGACTCATTGGTAAGTTCAATACCTCACCTGGCTGTACCTGAATTGTCTGCTTACCATACCAGCTTACATCGGATAGCCCTTCAACATCCAACGAGTACTCTTGCACTTGCTGGGTTTTGTTGATCACTTTGAGGGTGTAGGTGTTTTCTATTTCGCCCGAGCTATTAACGCGGAACAGTTGGTTACGGTCGCGAATAACACTCATGCCTGCTGGGTCTACCGCTGCGATTTGGGCAAAGAACAGACCAATCATGACCAGTAGCACAGCTCCATAGCCCAGCAGCTTCGGACGCATGACTTTGGTACTCTTACCCGATAAGCGGTGCTCGGTGGTGTAGCTGATTAGTCCTTTCTCGTAACCCATGCGATCCATGGTGTTGTCACACGCATCAATACAGGCGCCACAGTTAATACATTCATATTGTAAGCCGTCACGAATATCGATACCTGTTGGGCACACCTGCACACACAAGTCACAATCAATACAATCCCCCAAACCAAGTTGCTTTGGATCGGCTTTGCGCGGACGTGGACCACGTTTTTCACCACGTTTGGCATCATAGCCAACGATGAAGGTGTCTTTATCAAACATGGCAGACTGGAAGCGCGCGTAAGGACACATGTGAATACACATGATGGAACGCATCCAACCAGCATTACCATAGGTACAAATGGCAAAGAACATTATCCAAAAGACGGGCCAGAAGTTGGCGTTAAAAGTGAAAAAGTCGATAACCAATTGCTTCATTGGAACGAAGTAGCCAACAAAAGTAAAACCAGTGGCGAGCGCAATGGCAAACCAAGCGATATGTTTGATGGTTTTGCGCATCGCTAAATTTGCCGTCAGCTTATTGGAGTCCTGCTTACGACGCTTATTGGCGCTGCCTTCCAGTTTCTCTTCAAACCAGATATACATGAAGGTCCAGACGGTTTGTGGGCAGAGATAGCCACACCAAACTCGACCTAAGAAGGTGGTAATAAAGAACAACCCGAACGCCGCGATCACAAATAGCAAGGCGAGTAGGGTAAGATCTTGCGGATACAACGTGGTACCGAAAAAGTTGAACTGCTGGTTGCCAATATCGAGCAAGATCGCTTGACGTTCACCGTAAGGAATCCACGGTATCAAAGCGAAGAGAAGCAGTAAGAACCAACCACCGTAACGACGCAGTTTCTGGTAAGTCCCTTTGCTTTCGCGTACATAGATGCGATTACTTGGGTTGAACCGATCCCCATTCCCTTTATGAGTCTTAGGGTTGTAGGTTTTAGGAGTCACATCTTTGATATCGATCTTATCCTGACTCATGCACTCATCCTTCTTAGGCTTTTATAATGTACGGCGTCATTTCTATTGATGTCGCTCGATGACATTGCTACTTCGTCCCTATCATAAATCATGACCGGACATAATTATTTTAGTAAATACTGATGAACGGCGATTATACAATCAATAACAATTCCTTTTCTTTAACGCAGTCAACGTTTAACAACAAAAGTCAGTACAGTTAACCTGATAATTGGCTGAACAGTTATAACCAACTACGGGACTAAAAATTTTAGTTATAAAAAAGCGACTCATTTGAGGGAGTCGCTTTAAGAATACTGGGCTGTTGAACCGGTTATTTGATGATGCCACGAGCGCGCAGAATCGCAGTTTTAAAATCATCTTCTTGGTCTTTCTTAAGACCTGGGATCATTTCGTCTTTGCTGCTGTTACGCATTTTAAGGTGGTAGATCAGCACGTCGTCGGTCAGATCTTCTAGCTTGCCTTCGTAGCCTGCTTCTTTCGCTAGCTTCACGATGAACTGTATTAGGTTCATTTCTTGGTCTTTATGCCATTCAGGCTCTAGTAGCTCAAGCAGCTCTTCAATGCGATGACACTTCATTTCTTTCTCCACAGAATTTATAGGTGTAATTAGCTGTAAAGGTACCAAATTGCTTTGCGAAGACCAAATAGGAAAAACTATCTATTTCACTGTGTTTTGTTCTAAGTCGTTGAGGTGGTTTGAGTCGCGTGCAAAGAAAAAAGCGCAGCTGGCGCCGCGCTTTTGATTAAGCTGCTTTGATAACTTTGGCCGGAACACTCGACATCATTGCTGTCTTCTCAACCAATGTCATTGCTGGCGCAACTTGCTTTGCCTTTGGTGCAGTAGTAAAGCCACTGCGGCGGCGCATTGCACTAGTATTAGTGTGTGCGAACCTGACTGTTGTTGGGCGCATTAATTTACCTAACTGTCAGGCATATCCATTGCCGATGTAATGGCCTGAATCATTATGAGCTAGGCTCCAACAAGATTGAAGAATCACTCTTCTGGCTCTCGCCAATCCAGTTAATGAATCAGGAATACCGATATGCATGCATATCACGTATAAGATTAGCATCCTTGTAATAATTGGTCGATAGTTGAGCAATTGAATTGTTTAGATTTTGTCATTTTGTCGCGATGATCGAGGCAATTTTTGTTTGATCCCTCGATCAGCAGTAGTAGTATGAGATCTCGACGAAGGAGGTGCCTATGTCATTTTTGAAGAAGACACTTGCCAGTTTTGGGATTGGGAGCGCTAAGGTCGACTCAATCCTAAATCAAGACGTGCTATATCCTGGTCAAAGTGTGGATGTGTCTATCCATGTTTATGGTGGTGCCACTGAACAAGCGATCGACAACATCGATTTAAAACTGTGTTGTCGCTATATCGCGGAAGCTCCTGATGACCGTGGTGCGCGAGAAGGACACAGCATGCGCCGAGTACCTCAGACTCATGTGCTTGCTAAGTGGAGCCTCCCTTATGCGTTTACCATCCATTCCGGCGAAGAGCGTACCTTCGATGTTCAGCTCGATGTGCCTTGGAATACGCCTGTCACCATTGGTGACGCCAAAGTGTGGCTCGAAACCGGCTTGGACGTTGCTGCTGCTTTAGACCCGACCGATAAAGACATCCTCACCGTTCGACCTGATCCATTAATGGATGCGGTGTTATCCGCATTTGAAGCGCAAGGTTTGCGTATTCGCCAAGTGGAGTGTGAGGAAGTAAAAGGGTTCGACCTGCCATTTGTGCAAGAATTTGAGATGGTGCCGACTGACGGGCCATACCATGGTGTGTGGCGTGAGTTAGAATTTGTCGCTCATCGTAGCGAGCAAGAACTCAAATTATGGTTTGAAGTTGACCGTACACGCAAGGGCGAGGGTGGCATGCTCGCAAGCTTACTGGGTAGCGGAAAACTCAAACGAGAGTTGACCATTCCAGCCACGACTAAGCTTGATCAAGTGGGCGAACTTGTACTTAATTATCTCGATCAAACCACGGCCGTTCATGAGTCTTAATTTAAGCTTACACGTGTAAGCCTAATGTGCCATACTAGAGCAAATTTCAAACTCTAGTATAGGCGCATTGATGTCTGAACTGCAGAAACCTCAATACAGTCAACGCGAAGAACTGGCCAATACCATCACTCATGGCATTGGGATGATTTTTGGTATTGTTGGCTTGATACTGCTGCTAATCAAAGCCATAGACCAGCAAGCTGATACGCTGACGCTGGCCAGTATGGCTGTCTATGGTGCGAGTATTATCGTGCTATTTTTGGCTTCGACGCTGTATCACGCAATTCCGCACCCCAACGCCAAACGCTGGCTAAAAACTTTCGATCACTGCGCCATCTATTTGCTCATTGCTGGCAGTTATACGCCTTTTTTGTTGGTGAGTTTACGTACGCCGCTCGCGTTTGGTTTGATGATTGTCATCTGGACCATTGCTCTACTCGGCATCATTATGAAAGTCGCGTTTGTTTACCGATTTAAAAAGCTTTCCTTGATGACGTATTTGGTCATGGGCTGGCTGTCGTTGATTGTGATTTATCAGTTGGCGATCAACTTGGATATTGGCGGACTGACATTACTCGCAGCTGGTGGGATTGTGTATTCACTGGGGGTGATTTTCTACGTTGCGAAGCGTATTCCATTCAATCATGCGATTTGGCACGGCTTCGTTTTAGCGGGTTGTGTGTGTCACTTTTTCGCAATTTATTATTTTGTCGAGCCTATCTAACGGATAGAGATAAACTCGACAAAACATGTGTTATCACATTAACGAGTTTTCACTTCTAACACTTTGGCTGAAAACTGGTATTGCTGAGACTGCGGCACTGCCAGTTTGATGCTTTTACCCTGTTCTGCTTGTTGTGGTCGCAGGTAAGTATCCGCCATTCGCTTGATGGATTGCCAAACTGTGACTTTTTCTTTCGCCAGTTGCTGGCCAGACATATCAAATACCAGAACTTCCACTTCAACTTGAATCACCGATTGTGAGCTTTGATTGGTAATGGACGTTGGCAGTACGAGCTCACCATCTTGATAGCTCGCGGAGCCAATCAGTACGTCGACACCAGAGTCAGACAGCTGCATGGTTGGCTTTTTGGCGTTTACCACCACAGTAGTGCCAACAGTTTTCGTCACAACTGGAATTGTCGCAATTGCGGGAGCTGCGATCGTTTCAACCGCGCCTATTGTCGCTTGCGTCTCTGTTGCTTGCTGCGCAGGTTTTTTCATGACGTATTCCCAAGTAAAGTCATCGTTTAACTTCACTTCTCGACCATCGGCTAAAGTGATGACTTCAGCGGCGTATGTGGATGAGGCGGCAAGTAGGGTCGCCAGAGTAATCCATGTTTTCATTGTTATACCTTTTATTTGTGTCTGCTTAACGGCGCCAAAACGCAGGGAAGAACAGTACAAGAATAGTCAGAATTTCCAAGCGGCCCATTAACATGCCAAAGCTCAGGAGCCACTTGGCGGTATCTGGCAGAGGCGCGAAGTTACCCGTTGGTCCAATCACGCTTCCCATACCTGGGCCGACGTTGGCTACCGCAGTGATGGCACCAGAGATGCTAGTGATGGGGTCTAAACCCAGCGCACTCAAGCAACCCGCGATGAAGATGATGGTGATAAAGAACATCAAGCCAAACGCGACCACCGAGCGAACAATGTCATCATTCACTGGGCGTTGGTTGTAGCGCTGTACAAACACACCTGAAGGGTGAATCAATTTCATCATCTGTTTGTTCAGCAGTGTCATTGCGATTTGGAAACGGAAGATTTTGATCCCGCCAGACGTTGATCCTGAGCATGCCCCCGCCATCATTAAGAAGGCAAAAAGAGTTGTGGGTAATGCGCCCCACGCGGTGAAGTCCTCTAAGCCAAAGCCGGTTGTGGTGACGACAGAGACGATATTAAACATCGACACTCGTAGCGCATCCAAAATGGTGTATCCGTCTCGAATCACTAACCAAGCTGAAATCACTAAGCTTGAGAACACGAACAGGTACGCGAATCCTCGAACTTGAGCGTCGTTAACCAACACATCAATACGGCGTTTACGTAACGCGGCGATGAAGAGCAAAAATGGCAAGCCACCTAAGAACATAAAGGTAGTGGCCACCCAGTGTGCGCCATTAGAGAAGTGGTTCATCGACCCGTCGGATGTAGAGTATCCGCCCGTTGATAGCGTGGTAAAGGCGTGATTGATCGCTTCAAACAGGTTCATGCCTGTGACCAAGTAGCCCACAATGCATAAGCCAGTAAGCATCAAATAAACTGCTACGATGTTTTTGGCGACCGTTTTTGCTCTCGGGCTACTTTTATCCGACCAGTCGGATGATTCGGTTTGGAATAGTTTCATACCACCGACATTGAGCATAGGTAGCACCGCCACCGCCATTACGATAAAACCAATCCCCCCAAGCCACTGCAAGATAGAACGCCACAACAAAATACTTGGCGCCATGTTGTCTAAACCGCTGAGCACTGTGGAACCAGTGGTAGTAATGCCTGACATGGTTTCAAAGTAGGCGTCAGTGAAGCTGATGTGGTTGATGAACACAAACGGCAAGGCGGCAAACGCACTCGCGATGGTCCAAACCAAACTGGTGATAAGGAACATATCGCGTACGCTGAGTTTGAACTTGGCGGTTCGACCGATCGTGAGGCAGATGAAGGCGGCAAGGTGCGTGATCACAACGGCTTGGGCGAAATCGAGAAATCCCCCCGTACCAGTGAAGAAAGCGACCAAAGTCGGCACGTACATAAACAGGGCCAGTTTGGATAAAACCAGCCCGATAACAAATAGTACGGGACGTAAGTTGACCATAGGAAAATCCTAGAGGAAGAATGGACTCGGCTGGAATAGCGCTTCGACGTCTGATACGTATTTTTTGTTGACCAGGAACATCACCACATGGTCATCCTGCTCGATGACCGTACGGTCGTGGGCAATAAGGACTTCTTCGCCACGAACGATAGCACCAATGGTGGTCCCAGGTGGGAGCTTAATATCTCCAATCGCACGTCCAACCACTTTGGATGTACTTTCATCACCGTGAGCGACGGCTTCAATTGCTTCCGCAGCGCCGCGGCGAAGTGAGGATACGTTAACGATATCAGCGCGACGAACGTGCGTTAGCAAGGCTGAAATAGTGGCTTGCTGAGGTGAGATCGCCACATCAATTACGCCGCCTTGTACCAGATCTACATAAGCGCCACGTTGGATCAGCACCATTACTTTTTTCGCACCCATGCGTTTTGCCAACATCGCAGACATGATGTTGGTTTCATCTTCGTTGGTCAGCGCGATGAAGACGTCGACTTGGTCGATGTTCTCTTCCGAGAGAAGCTCTTGGTCTGCCGCGTCGCCGCAGAACACGATGGTGTTTTCTAGCTCTTCTGACAGTTTTTCTGCACGTTGGTAGTTACGTTCAATCAGCTTCACGCTGTAGTTTTGTTCTAAGCGCTTTGCGAGACTGGCACCAATGTTACCCCCGCCAACAATCATGATGCGGCGGTACGGTTTTTCTAGGCGCTGAAGCTCACTCATCACTGAGCGAATATGATTACTTGCTGCAACGAAGAACACTTCATCATCGGCTTCAATAATGGTGGTGCCTTGCGGGCGAATCGGACGGCCTTGACGGAAAATCGCTGCCACACGGGTATCGATGTGCGGCATGTGCTCACGCAAAGCAGACAGCGCGTTACCCACCAACGGGCCACCGTAGTAGGCTTTTACTGCGACTAGGCTGACTTTCTGTTCAGCAAAGCTTACCACTTGCAGCGCGCCCGGGTATTGGATCAGACGTTCGATGTAGCTCGTAACGAGTTCTTCTGGGGCGATAAGGTGATCGACAGGAATGGCGCCAGATTTAAACAGGGCTTCTTTTTCTGCCAAGTATTCTGGAGAGCGAATACGTGCAACGCGGTTTGGGGTGTTGAATAGAGTGAACGCGACCTGGCAGGCGGCCATGTTGGTTTCATCAGTGTTGGTCACCGCGACGAGCATATCGGCGTCTTGCGCACCAGCTTCGTGCAGCACGTCGGGGTGGCTCGCATGGCCATTGACCACACGCAGGTCGTATTTGTCCTGTAATTCGCGCAGTCGGTCGGCATTGTTGTCGACGATGGTGATGTCGTTGTTTTCACCCACTAGGTTTTCTGCCAGTGTGCCGCCAACCTGACCTGCACCAAGAATAATGATCTTCATACTCTTTTCTCGTTATCTGAAAAAGGCGATTGAAATCACTCCAATCGCCCTATTTAGCATGCTGTTACGCGTGTGTTTTGGTTAGCACTGCGTAGTAGAAACCATCCATGTCTTCTTCGCCTGGTAGAATTTGACGACCAGGCTGGTCGGGATCAGAATCCAGCAGTTGCGCATCCGCGGTACGTGCTAAAAACGCTTTTACTTGCTCCACGTTTTCTTGCGGTGTGATTGAACAAGTCGCGTAAACCATTGTGCCGCCGGGTTTCAGCTGCGTCCACATGGCATCAAAAATTTCACTTTGTAGCTCTGCTAATGCGGCGATGTCGTCTGCACGACGTAGCCATTTGATGTCTGGGTGACGACGAATCACGCCAGTCGCAGAACATGGGGCATCCAGCAAAATGCGATCAAATTGCTCGCCTTGCCACCATTCTTGTGGATTACGCGCATCACCGCAAACCACTTTTGCCTGAAGGTTGAGACGCTTCAGGTTTTCATGCACACGTTTCAGGCGTGTGTCGTCGCAGTCAATCGCGACCACTTCACTGCCCGACGTGCGCTCTAGAATGTGCGCCGTCTTGCCACCTGGCGCAGCACAGCAATCTAAAATCAGCTCGCCGTCTTGTGGTTTTAGATAGTTGATCGAGAGCTGCGCTGCCGCATCTTGTACCGAAACCCAACCTTTATCAAAGCCAGGTAGCTTCATCACGTCACATGGTGCGGCCAATTTTATGGCGTCCATTGCTTCTGTGTGTGGCGTGCTATCAATGTTTTCATTTTTGAGCAGCGCAAGGTATTCATCTCGAGTGTGGTGTTGGTGATTTACACGCAGCCACATTGGTGCTTTTTGGTTATTCGCTTCAACAATGCTTTCCCATTGCTGTGGGTAGGCCTCTTGCAGCAGTTTTAGTAACCAGCTTGGGTGACCGTACTTGCCAGCGTTGTTGCTGACAGCCATTTGGTCGAGTTCTTCTTGGTTGCGTTGGTAGTTACGCAATACAGCGTTAATCAAACCACGCAGACGAGGACCTTTCAGCTCTTTAGTGCCTTCAACCGTTTCACCGACTGCTGCGTGCGCAGGAATACGCATGAAGCTCAGTTGGTAAATACCAACCAGAATTAGGTGATGGAATACACGTTGTTTGCCTTTGAGCGGCTTATCCATCAACTGGTTTGCGATCATTTCTAGGCGAGGTAGGTAACGTAGCGCACCGTAACAGATCTCTTGTAGCAGAGCGTGGTCACGAGGTCGTACCGTTTGTTGAGCCGCTGGAAGAGCGCTTGAAAGTGAGTGGCCCTTGTCGACGACAAGATACAGGACGTTAGCAGCCGCAGCGCGAACATTCATGATGAGTACCTTAAAGTAAAGGAGGGCATCTCTGCCCTCTAAAAGTTCGTATTATTGGGGATGATTACCCCTAGTATGGCTTAAACCAGCAGAGTGCCGACTTCAAACCAAGCTGCACGTGAGTTCAGAATATCCTGAACTGACATGGCTTTTTTGCCAGGAACTTGCAGTTGCTCTAGCACCAGTACGCCGTTGCCTGTCGCAACATAGATACCGGTTTTATCTGCTTGCACGATGGTGCCGGCTGGCTTGTCACTGGTTTGCTCTGCCACACGGCTTTGCCATACTTTGATGCTGTTTTCTGCCGCCTCAAAGTGGCTCATTGGCCATGGGTTAAAGGCACGAACGCAGCGCTCAATGTGCGCCGCATCGTCGTTCCAGTTAATGCGTGCTTCTTCTTTGCTGAGTTTTTTCGCGTAGTTCGCTAGCTCATCGTCTTGCTTCACTGGCACTGCTTTACCCGCAGCAATGTCGGCTAAGCAGTCAATCAGGGCTTCTGGGCCAAGCTCAGCCAATTTTTCGTACATTGAAGCGCTGGTATCTGTCGCTTCGATTGGCAGAGTTGCAATCTTCAGCATATCACCAGTGTCGAGACCGATGTCCATCTGCATGATGGTCACGCCCGTTTCTGCATCGCCCGCCCAAATAGAGCGTTGGATTGGAGCCGCACCACGCCAACGAGGTAGGATAGAACCATGTACGTTGATACAACCCAGCTTAGGGGTATCAAGAACCGCCTGTGGCAGTAGCATACCGTATGCCACGACAACCATGAGATCGGCGTTCAGATCGGCAAGTTCTTGTTTCGCTTCGTCGGACTTAAAGCTTTCAGGTTGGTAAACCGGGATGTTGTGTTCCAGCGCCAGTTGTTTTACCGGTGGCGCAGCCAATTTCTTGCCACGACCCGCTGGACGATCTGGGTTTGTGTAAACCGCGATGACTTCATGCTCCGAAGACAACAACGCCGCCAAGTGACGGGCGGCGAAATCCGGAGTACCTGCAAAGACAATACGTAAAGACTGACTCAAGGTAGGCTTCCTTCTAATTGGTATGGTTCGAGATTAAGCGTTTTGCTGCTTCTCGTTAAAGCGTTTGATTTTTGCTAGCTTGTCCTGAATGCGTTTGCGTTTCAGTGGCGATAGGTAATCCACGAACAGCTTACCTTGTAAGTGATCAAGCTCGTGTTGAACACAAATCGCTAGCAGGTCGTCGGCTTCGAAGGTGAACTCTTTGCCATCACGATCCAGTGCTTTAACGGTAACTTCTGCAGCGCGAGGCACAAGTGCGCGTGCACCTGGTACCGACAGACAGCCTTCTTCGATGCCATCTTCGCCACGCTTTTCCAGAATCTCAGGGTTGATTAGCACCATCGGCTCATCGCGAGTTTCTGAAATATCAATCACTACGATACGTTTGTGGATATCAACCTGCGTTGCAGCAAGGCCAATACCTTCTTCGTCGTACATGGTTTCAATCATGTCATCGACGATTTTTTGAATCTCAGGCGTCACCGCTTCAACAGGCTTTGCGACTGTGCGCAGGCGATCATCCGGGAATGTTAATACTTGTAATACAGACATATTCACTCGAAATATTGAACTGTGCCGAAACAGCACAAACCTTGTTGGCTCAATTCTAGACATTTTATAGCCTAAATGACAGCATCCTTGCACCAATTTCCATTCTGGTTCCTGCTTAATAGACTAAGGACGAGGGTCATGAATCGAATTTTCCGCAACGTTGCCAGTGTTACGTTGCCGTTACTTTTCTCTTTCAACGCTGTAGCAAATGTGGATGCGAAACCACTGACTGTTAAAGATGATGCGCCACAAACATATGTAGTCGTGAAGGGCGATACGCTATGGGATATTTCGGCCATGTACTTGGATAGCCCGTGGTTGTGGCCTCGTTTGTGGCAAGTCAATCCAGACATCGATAACCCTCATTTAATTTATCCCGGAGATAAGCTGTCTTTGGTGTGGATTAACGGTCAGCCCGTGTTGAGCCTAAAACCGGTTAAGAAGCTGAGCCCGAAAGCTCGCATCACGGAAAAGAAAGCCGTACCAACGGTCGCGGAAGGTTTGGTGATGCCTTACCTTAAATCGGATCGGTTGCTAGATAAAGATTCGTTGAACAGAGCAGCAAAAGTGATGGGTAGCAGCAAAGGCAGTAAGTATCTGACTGCAGAAGATGTGCTGTATATCAATGGCAATCAGACCGCGACAGGTTGGGCTATTTACCGACCAGTAGCTACCTTTTCGCGTGACGATGTGTCCGAAGAGATTACCGCGCTGCGTTTGATTGCCAAAGGCGAGCTCGTTGAAGCTTCGAGTGATTATTCAGGTTTGAAGCTTACATCGCAAATGCAAGAAATCCTACGTAACGATATCGCGTTGCCAAATCAATCGGTTGAGAATACTGACTTCACGACTACGTTCTATCCGCTGCCGTCGCCACAAGGCAGTTCTGCAAAGTTGCTAGGTAATATCGAAGGTATTCGCTTTAGTTCAACTAACCAAGTCGTGGTGATTGATAAAGGCACGTCAGACAGTCTGAAACAAGGCAGTGTGTTTGATTTAAAAGAAGACGCGCACCCAGTTTACAAAGACGGCGATGAGTTCAAGAAAGAGTTTGGCGTGCTTGATAAGAAAATCACTCTGCCACAGAGTAAAGTTGGCGAATTGCTTGTGATTCGTCCTTATGAGTACTTTAGCTTGGCGTTGATCACAACCAGCACTAAACCCATTAATAAAGAGGTCTCTGTGGTTTCGCCTCTGACGCAAGAGCCGACCACCAATGAAACCACGCAATAACGACAGTGACCTTGCTGCCTGGTTAAAACTGAGTTGTTTACCAGGCATTGGCGGGGTCAAAATGAATAAGCTACTGGCAAGAGACACGCCGCGTAACATCGTAAACTTCTCTCCCGAACAGCTACAACAACTTGGGTTAACAACTAAGCAAATTCAAGCTTGGGCTTCAACAGATAAAGAAGTTGATGCCTGTTTAAGTTGGCTTGAGGCTTCTACAAATCATCATATCCTGACACTGACTGACCCGCTTTATCCACCTCAACTCAAACAAATCGTTGCGCCGCCACCTCTGCTTTTTGTTCAAGGAAATTCTACTTGTCTTTCGCAGCCACAAATAGCAATGGTTGGCAGCCGAAATGCGAGTATTGATGGCTTACAGCATGCACGCCACTTTGCAGCAGAATTTGTTCAGCACGATTTTATTGTCACTAGTGGTCTAGCTTTAGGCATTGACGGTCATGCGCATGATGGTGCGTTGCAAGCCAAAGGTAAGACGATTGCGGTGCTGGGATCTGGCTTAGAAAATATTTATCCGGCACGTCATCGTGGTTTAGCGCAACGTGTTATTGAACATGGGGCTTTGGTGTCTGAGTTTCGCCCCAATGCCAAGCCGCGCCCGGAAAACTTCCCGCGTCGAAACCGCATTATTAGCGGATTATCGCTAGGTGTGTTAGTTGTGGAAGCGGCGGAAAGGAGTGGCTCGTTAATTACTGCTCGTTACGCGCTTGAGCAAGGTCGAGAAGTGTTTGCGCTGCCAGCTTCGATAAATGCCCCTAATGCCAGCGGTGGCAACCAGTTGATACGTCATGGTGCTTGCCTCGTAGAAAAGACGAAAGATGTCTTAGATGAAATACAGTCTTTGCTTGATTGGTCTATTAATCAGAGTACCGATTTATTTTCTACGTTAAATGATGAAGAAGAATTGCCATTTCCTCAGCTGTTAGCTAACGTAGGAAGTGAAGCTACACCGGTTGATATTCTTGCAAACAGGACCAATATACCTGTCCAGGAAGTCATGATGCAGCTCTTAGAGTTAGAACTCTCTGGGCATGTCGTTGCGGTTTCAGGTGGCTATATTCGAAAGGGGAGGGGCTAGCTATGATGATGGATATACTGATGTATCTATTCGAAACCTACATCCATAGCGATGCAGAGTTACAGGTCGAACAAGACGAGTTGGAAGAAGAGCTGCTCCGTGCAGGCTTCCAACAAAAAGATATCTACAAAGCCCTTGTCTGGTTAGAAGAGCTTGCCGCATTGCAGCAAAGTGACACCTCTTCTGCAATCTCGACTTGCATGGCTTCGTCATCAACTCGTATCTACACAGCGAAAGAGATGCAGCGTTTAGATTTGGAATGCCGAGGGTTTTTATTGTTTCTCGAGCAAATCAATGTGTTAACCACAGAAACTCGCGAAATGGTGATTGACCGAGTTATGGGTCTAGAAACGAGCGAGTTTGAGCTTGAAGACCTCAAATGGATCATTTTGATGGTGCTGTTTAATGTGCCTGGTAATGAAAACGCTTATACGCTAATGGAAGAGCTGTTGTACACCAAGGAACAAGGGATTCTTCACTAACCCAATCTAGGCAAGTTCGAGTTTAGCTAGCAAGAACGCGAGCTTGTCTTTTGGTGTGTTTTTCACGAAACGGTAAGTATGAGTAGTAAAATCGACAACACCCTTTTCTCTGCCCATGAACACGCATTGGAACATGAGCCGTGTCCTAAATGTGGCAGTGAATTGATCCTCAAACATGGCAAACACGGTCCCTTTCTTGGCTGTAGCCACTACCCAAGCTGTGATTACATCAAAGCCCTGCATAACAATGATGGACACATCGTCAAAGAGCTTGGCGTTCCTTGTCCAGATTGTGGTAACGAGTTGGTATTACGCCAAGGGCGTTATGGCATGTTTGTTGGTTGCAGTAACTATCCGGCTTGCCATCATATTGAGTCGATTAATCAACCTGAGCCAGAAAAGCAGCCGCAAGAGAAACACGCGTGTCCTGAATGTGGTAAAGGTCATTTAGTTGAACGTAAGACGCGCTTTGGTAAAACTTTCTACGCATGTGATAACTACCCTAAATGCAAATTTGCAGTGAATGTCCCTCCGGTTAAAGGGAGATGCGAAGAATGTGGTTTTACGTTGTTGGTGGAGAAGAAACTCGCCAGTGGTGTGAAATTGCAATGTGCCAACCGTAAGTGCCAGCACACCCAACAAGGGTAAATACATCAAAGGAATTAAAAAGGGTCGCATCGTGCGACCCTTTGTGGTTTTTGGGGCTAGATTTTAGCGTTATGCTTGTTTCGCAAACTCGTGCACGGCTGGGAATGCCATTGGATCTAAGACATCCGCGAGAGCGCACAACCTACGGTGTAATTCTCCTGGGTAGTCACCACATACGTTGATGTGACCCATTTTTCGCCCTTCACGCTTCTCTTTGCCGTACCAATGGATGTGACAACCATCCATGGCGAGAAGCGCTTCTGGCAACGTATCTTCACCAAGAATATTCACCATCGAGGTTTCGCGAATCAGTTTGGTGCTGCCTAACGGCAAGCCGCATACGGCGCGCAGGTGGTTCTCGAACTGACAGGTTTCTGCACCTTGCTGTGTCCAGTGACCAGAGTTGTGCACTCGTGGGGCAATCTCATTCACTAACAGCGTGCCATCGACATCAAAGAATTCGAGCGCCAATACACCAACGTAATCTAGGCTATCTGCGACGGCCGTGAGCATCTGCTTGGCTTGGGCTTGCAGTTCTGGCGCATCAATTGCGGTGGATAAGCTCAGTACGCCATTGATGTGAACGTTTTCTGCTAGAGGGTAAACTTCAACGCAGCCATCTTTGCTTCGAGCACCAACTAGTGATACTTCGCGGTTAAAAGGAACAAACTCTTCAGCAACAATCGCTTGAGTTGGTGTTGCCGCGATGCACTCTGCCATCTCAGTCCAAATGTCGTCGACTTGAGAAGCTTCTTTTAAGCGCCATTGACCTTTACCATCGTAACCTCCCAATGCACTTTTCAGAACCATTGGCATACCAACGTGTTCAATTGCGCGCTCAAAGTCTTCACGAGTTTCAATCACGTAGTATTTCGCGTTGCGCACGCCAGCATCATCAAGCAGTGCTTTTTCAATACGGCGATCACCACCTGCTTTGATGGCTTGCGTACTTGGTAGGAACTTGCCGCTCGCTTCGCAAACCTTGAGCACGTCATGTGGAATATGCTCGAACTCGGCAGTAATCGCATCAACTTGCGTAATCGCATTTTCCAAGCCATGGCCAAGTACCTGTTGAGTTAAAGGATGAACGACATCACCGCTGCTGACATCGTAAGCTGAAATTTGAATATTCAATGGCGCACCAGCCAGAGACATCATGCGAGCCAACTGACCCGCACCAAGAACCAGTACATGCATCTGATTAATCCTCAGCTGGATTTGGGTTAGCCAGTACGGTTTCCGTCTGTTCATTGCGGAACGCTTCTACCTTCGCCATGATGCTTTCGTCATGAGTGCCTAGTATTTGCGCCGCTAGGATACCGGCGTTTGCTGCGCCCGCTTCGCCAATCGCTAACGTACCGACGGCAATGCCTTTTGGCATTTGTACAATAGATAGCAGAGAGTCCATGCCTTTTAGTGCGCGAGACTGAACTGGAACACCGAGTACAGGAATGCTAGTAAATGCAGCTGCCATACCTGGTAGGTGAGCTGCACCGCCTGCACCGGCGATGATCACTTTGATACCACGTTCTTTCGCGCTGCTGGCGTAGTCCGCCAGTAATTGAGGAGTTCGGTGTGCTGACACGACTTTTGTTTCGTAAGGTACGCCAAATTGGTCTAGCATGTCTGCTGCTAGTTTCATGGTTGGCCAATCGGATTTAGAACCCATGATGATACCGACTTTCATCTCAAACTCCTTCAAGCTGCAAAATTAGGTGAGCTGATAAATTTGTGCGCATTATACGGGGATTTTTATCTCAAGCAAACGTTTGCGTCTTGTTGTTGACGCTATTGATACATTTTATAAAAAAATTGCTTTAGTGTCTGAGAATGAATATTTGTACACTTAGTGAAAATAATACAGTAAGACAATCAGGAAGTAATCGGTGGATAACTTTGAACAAGTGCTCAACGCACTACAACAAGGCGAAGTGATTGCCTACCCAACAGAAGGGGTTTTTGGTGTCGGATGCGATCCAGATAACCCAGAAGCAATTCAAAAACTGCTGGAGCTCAAGCAGCGCCCGGTGGAAAAAGGGCTGATTCTGATCGCTGCAAGTTATGAGCAGCTCTTGCCGTATATTGATGAATCTCAACTGACTCGAGAACAATTAGCGACCGTTCATGCAACTTGGCCAGGTCCATACACTTGGATCATGCCTGCGAGCGATAAAGTCTCCAACTGGGTTTCAGGGCAGTTTGATTCAATTGCAGTTCGTGTGACTGATCATCCTTTGGTTCAAAAGATGTGTAATGCATTCGGAAAGCCGTTAACCTCTACCAGCGCGAATCTTTCCGGCTTGCCACCGTGTATGACCACGGAAGAAGTCGAAGAGCAATTGGGTGACAAGCTGGTGGTCATTCTTCGTGGTGAAACCAGCGGTCGTGATAAACCCAGCGAGATTCGTGACGCCAAGACTTCACAAATATTAAGACAGGGCTAACCCTGCTTGCCAGTCATCAACCGGTATCACGTAATAGGTAATAACGTATGTCAGCAATCGATAAGCACGCCGTAAAGCAGTTCCTGATGTCACTTCAGGACTCCATTTGTCAGCAGTTAGAACAAGAAGATGGAGAGGCCGTCTTTGTCGAGGATGCATGGCATCGTGAACCGGGCGAACGTCTTGGTGGCGGTGGGCGCTCACGTGTTATGCGTGATGGCCTTGTTTTCGAGCAAGGTGGGGTGAACTTCTCGCATGTAGAAGGGAAAGAAATGCCAGCATCTGCGACGGCACATCGTCCGGAGCTAGCGGGTCGCCGTTTTGAAGCGATGGGGGTCTCTTTGGTTATCCATCCCAAAAACCCTTACGTCCCAACTTCTCATGCGAATGTGCGTTTCTTTATCGCCGAGAAAGAGGGCGAAGAACCAATTTGGTGGTTTGGTGGTGGTTTCGACCTGACACCTTTCTATCCTTTCGAAGAAGATTGTCAGTCATGGCACGATACAGCTAAGGCAATCTGTGCCCCATTTGGTGAAGAAGTATATGCTGAACACAAAGCGTGGTGTGATAAGTACTTCTTCTTGCCACACCGAAATGAAACTCGTGGTGTTGGTGGTTTGTTCTTTGATGATTTGAATCACTGGGAGTTTGATAAGTGTTTTGATTACATCAAAGCGGTGGGTGAAGGCTATTACCAAGCTTATTTGCCGATCGTGTCTCGTCGTAAAGACATCGAATATGGCGAGCGCGAACGTGAATTCCAACTTTACCGTCGTGGTCGTTATGTTGAGTTCAACTTAGTGTACGACCGTGGCACTTTATTCGGTTTACAAAGTGGTGGGCGTACCGAGTCGATTCTGATGTCGATGCCGCCGTTAGCGCGATGGGAGTACCGCTACGAACCAGAAGCAGGAACGCCTGAAGCCGAACTTTACGATCGATACCTGAAACCACGCGAATGGTAAGCACGGAATCTCCTTTTCTATATAGATAGATAGTGATAGGGTCATCCGTAATCAGATGGCCCTGTTTTCTCTATATCTAAGTAAGGAATAAAGGTAAGGAAATGACCCTGCAAATCGATCGTTACGCCGTGTTTGGTAACCCTATCGGGCACAGCAAGTCGCCATTTATCCATACACTCTTTGCTCGTCAAACTAATCAGTCCCTAACATACACCGCAGAATGTGCGCCTGTGGGTGGATTTATCGAAGCGGCGAAAGCATTTTTTGCTGACGGCGGCAAAGGCTGTAACGTGACCTTGCCTTTTAAAGAAGATGCCTATCAATTTGCCAGCCGTTTGACCGAGCGTGCTCAGCTTGCTGGAGCAGTGAATACACTTAAGAAGCTTGATGATGGTGAAATCATTGGTGATAACACTGATGGTGCAGGCTTAGTGCAGGACTTGTTGCAACATCAAGTCGTTTTAGAAGGCGCACGCATCCTTATCATAGGTGCTGGTGGTGCCGCTCGAGGAGTGATTAAACCATTGCTCGATCAAAAACCAACATCTCTAACGATAACTAATCGTACATTTTCCAAAGCCGAAGAATTGGCAGAATTGTTTTCTGCATATGGCCCTGTTACAGCAAAAGAGATGAATACCATTGCTGAAGAGTACGACGTCGTAATCAACTCCACGTCTGCATCATTGAGTGGTGAGTTACCTGCAATCTCTTCTTCGGTATTTGCCACCAATAGTACAAGCTACGACATGATGTATGGCAAAGGTGATACCACATTTAACCAATGGGCTAAGCAACACGGTGCGGCACATGCTTATGATGGTTTAGGTATGTTAGTTGGCCAAGCTGCTGAGAGTTTTATGTTATGGCGCGGTCTTCGTCCTGGAGCTAAACAGATTTTGCGTGAATTAAGAAAGAACCTTGAAGGTCAATAAGCGATGAATCAATCCATCTTATTCCCAGACATGCAATCATGGGATGAAGTATCACAATCAGTAAACTTTGCGGCGCAACAATCTGGTGCGCTAATAGAATGCTTTGTGACGAAACAAAAGTTAGAAAAGTTATCTGGCTCAGAGTTAGATACGGAGCAGGCCGTGATCTCTGCTTTTATTGACTACCGATTTGATCTGGAAGAAATAGCAGAAGAGTTAATAGAAGATGAAGCCTTCAATGAAGAAGGCCATATCATCATTGGTTAACAGACCTTTAGTTCAAGTCTTCTACTTCATGTAAGTAGTCGTTTTTGTTTTGAACATAGTTATTGGCAGACTTTTGCAAAAAAGCTCGTTCTTTTTCTGATAGAGGGCGAGCTTGCTTTACTGGGCTTCCAACATATAAGTAGCCACTTTCTAATACTTTCCCAGGTGGCACTAAACTGCCTGCTCCGATCATCACCTCTGACTCAATTACAACAGCATCTAAAACAATAGCTCCCATACCAACCAAAACACGATCGTGGATCTCACAACCGTGCAGCATCACTTTGTGGCCAATCGTAACGTCATTGCCAATTATAAGTGGGTAGCCGTTTGGGTTTTCGGCGTTCTTATGGGTGACATGCAAAACACTACCATCTTGAATATTCGTTCGATCGCCAATGTGAATGTGGTTTACATCGCCTCGCGCCGCTACCAATGGCCAAATGCTAGAATCATCGCCAATTCGGATATCACCGACTAAAACAGAGGTTGGGTCAACGTAAACACGCTCACCAAGTTCAGGCTTTATACCTTTGTAGCTTCTAATTGAGCTCATCTTTTCTCCTTATTAGGGGCGATTACTGGGGACATGGAGGTAGAATAGTAGTGAAAACTCGCCTTTTAGAATAAAAAACACCCAAACGATAAAAAAATCAAAAAAAACGTGAAAAAGGGCTTGCCAATGTGATCGCAATCTCTATAATGCCACCTCGCTGACACGGCAACGCTTCGAAAGAAACGAA
>NZ_JBSUGE010000016.1:0-134057 GCF_054064075.1 Vibrio sp. JZG10 | reverse complement strand
CTATGGTCTCGTTCATACTTTGCTTGTACTGCTGGCGGTGCGACTATTGAAACATTAAAAGCTTATGTGGAAAGTCAGTCCACCCCAGATTAAGACGCTATCGCGTCTTACGCCTTATATCCCCGCCCTCATCGGGCGAGGGTTTACGGCGAAATTGCTAAAGCGCGACAACGCCCGAGTGTAGGAGTGTGTTTCCGTTCTCGCTTATATTTATTCAGGGATACACAAAAAGCAGGAGGGGTAAATAAAAAGCGGCGCCTTAGCACCGCTTTGGGTATGGATACTTAATTTTTAGGTTAAGGGCGCTGTGGTGGCGCTGCGCTTCCGCGAATGACGAGGTTAGTTTCAAGTAGGCGCGAGCCTGAATGCACGTCGTGTCCTTTTAACATCTCAAGCATCATTAGCATCGCTTGTCGACCAATCTCATAGCGAGGCTGAGAGATAGTGGTCAACGGTGGATCGCAGTACTGAGCGAAGTTAATGTCATCAAAGCCCACAACGGAGAGATCTTGCGGTACTCGTAAGCCAAGATTTTTCGCTTCTTGAATTGCGCCGATGGCCATTGTGTCACAGTGACAGAAAATAGCCGTTGGTGGCTCAGGCAATTCGAGCAGTTTACGAACGGCTTTTGCTCCGCCATCAAAAGAGAACTCAGTAATGACACTATATTGAGGATCTTTATTGATGCCTGCGCGGCGCAAGGCTTGTTGATAACCTTGCTGGCGGAACTGACACAATATTGCCGTATCTGGCCCCGAGATTTGCGCGATGCGTTTATGACCTAGTTGGGTTAGGTAATTCACCGCTTCAAATGCTGAGGTCAGGTTGTCAATATGTACTGTCGGAAGTTCTAACTCTGGCGCAAATTCACACGCCATTACCATCGGAGGTAAGTTCTTTTGTTCTGGCTTACTGACATCGAACGGTAGATCTGTGCCAAGCAGTAGCATTCCATCCGCCTGCTTAGTAAATACGAGGTTAACGAAAGAACTTTCGCGTTTCTTCTGTTGTCCGCTATCGCCCAGCAGGACTAGATAGCCATGTTCCATGGCAGCATCTTCAATGCCGCGAATAATTTCAGAAAAATAAGGATCACAGATGTCGGGAACGATAGTGACAATGGTTTTTGATTCGTTTCTACGTAAGTTACGCGCTAATGAGTTTGGAGAATAACCCGCTTCAAGTACGGCATCTTCTACTCTTTTTCTCGTTGAAGAAGAGACCTTCTCTGGGTTCATTAATGCTCGAGATACCGTAGCCGTAGACACTCCCGCAAGCTGGGCAACATCCTTCATTGTCGCCATAGTTTTTAACCTCTCGTTTATTTTTTGCCAAGATGACGTTATTCCGGTTTGAAATCATAGTAATCACGCTGAGTTAGAGCAGCGTTTGCTCTTCGCTCAGTTCGTGTTAACAAGTGGAAAAATGGATTCTTCACTGCGACATCAATTTGTGGGAATAGTCATTGTTTTAATCTAAGCCTGTGCGAACAAGTCACTTTAGACTTTTCTAATTTGGATAGTCTATTCATTTCTAAAGTGAAAGTTACGGTCTGTTTAACAAAAATTGCAATCCTGTCGTGATGCTCGTCACATTAAATGGTAATTCATTACATAGTTAAACGTTTGCTAGCTGAGATCTTGTGGCTCTATGTCTAAATTCCAGCGAACTTTCTTGGCATTTGGCAACAACTCAATAGCAGGTTTGGCACTGGTTAATAACTTTTGCATCAATGAACGATGCTGGGTTTGAAGTAACAGCTGCCAGCGGTATTTACCAGCCCGCTTGGCCAAAGGTGAAGGAGTGGGGCCTAACACCATGCAGGAATCATCGAACAGAGGGTGTGATTCTAACGTAAAGCGAACCTGACGCAGGAAGTCTTCAACTACCTCACTTTGGTTTGCTTCTGCTTTAAACAGAGTCAAGAAACTATAAGGCGGAAGCTGAGCCAGTTTGCGTTCTTCCAGAGCTGTCATAGCAAAGTGACGATAGTCTTTTTGAAGTAGGGCTTGCAGCAAGCTGTGCTCAGGATGGTGAGTTTGCAGGATCACTTCGCCAGGTTTACTTGCTCGGCCAGCACGACCTGCGACCTGAATAAACAGCTGAGCTAATCGCTCCGAAGCGCGAAAATCACTACTATACAAAGAGCCATCAACATCCAAAAGAGCTACGAGCGTTACATTTGGAAAGTGGTGCCCCTTAGCCAGCATTTGAGTGCCTATCAGTATTTGGTATTCACCTTTACGAATCGACTCAAGGGCATCTCCCAAGCTACCTTTGCGACGTGTGCTATCTCTGTCGATGCGAATGGCTTTGTATTCTGGAAACAACTGAGCCAATTGTTGTTCGAGCTGTTCCGTTCCTACGCCGACGGTAACCAGTTGAGTTGAACCACATCCCTGACACTGATGAATGACAGGTTGTTGTGAGCCGCAGTGATGGCAGCGTATTTCGTTGCTGTAATGGTGGAACGTATAGTACGCATCACAGCGTTTACATTCTGCAATCCAACCACATTCATGGCACATCAAAGCGGGCGAGAAACCTCGGCGGTTAAGAAACAACATAACCTGATTGCCTACTTTTAAGTGTTTGCGAATTTCGGCAATCAGTTGGGCGGATAAGCCACTTTCTAAATACTGACCTTTTACATCTAACACTTTATTGGTGGTTGGCACGGCAGAGCCAGCTCGTTGGGTGAGTGTTAAATGGTGATATTTACCAGACAGTGCATTATGTAGGGTTTCTAACGCTGGCGTCGCTGAGCCAAGGACAATCGGCACTTGCTCTTTATGGGCGCGCATGACAGCAACATCACGAGCGTGGTAACGCAAGCTGTCTTGTTGCTTATAAGAGGAGTCATGCTCTTCATCAACGATAATAATCCCCAAATCAGCAAAAGGTGTCAGTAGGGCTGAGCGCGTACCAATGATGATCCCCGCGGCTTTATCGCGAGCCGATAACCAGGCGTTCAAACGCTCTGTTTCATTCAAACCGGAATGAATCACATCTACTGGGACATTAAATCGATGTTTAAAGCGGTTGATGGTTTGGGGCGTTAGACCGATCTCAGGTACTAAAACTAATGCTTGTTTCCCTTGCTCTAGAACGGGCTTGATAAGGTTTAAGTAAACTTCGGTTTTACCGGATCCCGTGACCCCTTCTAATAAATAGCAAGCAAAGCCCGTTTGGCTATTTACGCTGGCAATCGCGAGTGCTTGTTCATGGTTAAGCTTTGGTTTCTCTACCGCACACTCTACATTTTGACTCCATTTCGTAATGGTCGGCTTTTTCTCGATGCGCTCGACCCAACCTTTTTCTTCGAGATTTTTTAAGATGGTTGAGTTTACTTCTTGATCCAAGAGCTCTTGATGCGAGATTGGGCCGTTGATCATCATTTGGAGTGCACGCTGTTGTTTTATCGCACGTCCAAGCCCTTGCATGAGCTTATTTCTTCCTGCTTCTGTCAGTTGCCATTCTTGTAGCGTTGCAAAGTCGGCCGGTTTGCCTTTCCTCAGCGCGGCAGGCATTGCATTGTGTAGAGTGTCACCTAGAGGGTACTGATAGAACTGGCTGCACCAATTTAGCAGAGAATAAAGCGTCTCTGGCCATATCGGTTGGGAGTCTAATACCGCTTTGATTGGCTTAAGTTGATCTTTAGGAAAGTCGGAGTCGTTCACCATTGCGGTGACGATGCCGACTAAGGTTTGGCGTCCAAAAGGTACGGAAACGCGTCCACCAATGATCGGAAACAGGTGCCCCGGAATGGCGTAATCAAATTGTTTGTCGAGCGGAACGGGTAATGCCACTCTAGCAATGGTTGGACGCATAAATTCTTAGCTATTAAAAAGAGGGAAAGGAAATGAGAGTCTATTAAAATCGGTATGGAAATTCGAGTAAAGCTATGTGATTCAGCGTGAATCGTGCCTCTATGATTAGTCTGGCTAAAAAAGTGGCGAAAAAGTTGCCAAATGTGTTGATCCGAGCAATGTGATTCTTTACTATATCGCGCCTTGAGATATGGCTTCGGCAATTAGTTGATGCGGTATCCCATTTTATTATTAATTGCGTGTGGTGTGCGGCTTAGATTCGTATAGCGACACGGCCTACTATTGAGGTTATCCCATGAAAGCTGGTATCCACCCAGAATACAAAGCAGTAAAAGCGACTTGTTCTTGCGGCAACTCTTTTGAGTTCAACTCTACTCTAGGTAAAGAATCTATCCACCTAGACGTATGTGACAAGTGTCACCCATTCTACACTGGTAAGCAACGTATCGTTGATACAGGCGGCCGTGTTGATCGCTTCAACAAGCGTTTCGGTGCACTATCAAGCGGTAAGAAATAATAGCAGCCGCTATTACGATTACAGTTTAGAAAAGGACGCTGAAGCGTCCTTTTTGTTTAATGGCTACCAAGCGAAGAGGGATGTATAGGGTTTGGAATATTCCCGATTATTTTTCACTCAGCGCTTGCAACCTAAAGTGTGATCTGTATAATGCAGCGCACTGGTTAAGCCAGTTGTGAACCAATGAGCAGTGAGGAGCGAGCAAATCTAAGGATTTGTGAGGTAATGTATACTCAGCTTATGTTCGCGGTTAATACAATTAGCTATCTTTTCTTCGGAAAAACTATCCTCAAAGGTGACTTTGGCATATAGGGATAGTTAATCGAAAATTAACTGACAATGCGTCCTAATCTTGGATGCTACGGTTTCACATAAATCAATCGGCATTCTCTCGTCTTGACGAGTTTGAGTGGCGATATTGTTTGTGTAATTTATTAAATTTGGAGCTCTGTCTCATGCAGAACCAACGTATCCGTATCCGCCTAAAAGCTTTCGATTACAAACTAATCGATGCTTCTACAGCGGAAATCGTTGAAACAGCTAAGCGCACTGGCGCACAGGTTCGTGGTCCAATCCCACTGCCAACTCGTAAAGAGCGTTTCACAGTTCTTATCTCTCCACACGTTAACAAGAAAGCACGTGACCAGTACGAAATCCGTACTCACAAGCGTCTAATCGACATCGTTGAGCCAACAGAGAAGACTGTTGATGCTCTAATGCGTCTAGACCTTGCTGCGGGCGTTGACGTTCAAATTAGCCTAGGTTAAGGGAGATTAGAAGTATGATTGGTCTAATCGGTCGTAAAGTGGGCATGACCCGCGTATTTACTGAAGAAGGCGTTTCTATCCCAGTAACTGTTGTTGAGGTTGAAGCTAACCGTGTTTCTCAAGTGAAAACTCTTGAAACTGACGGCTACGCAGCAATCCAGGTTACAGCTGGTTCTAAGAAAGCTAACCGCGTAAACAAAGCTGAAGCAGGTCACTTTGCTAAAGCTGGCGTTGAAGCTGGTCGTGGTCTTTGGGAATTCCGTTTAGAAAACGGCGAAGAGTTCGAAGTTGGTTCAGAACTAACTGTTGAACTATTCAACGAAACTAAGAAAGTAGACGTTACTGGTACATCTAAGGGTAAAGGTTTCCAAGGCGCTGTTAAGCGTTGGAACTTCCGTACTCAAGATATGACTCACGGTAACTCATTGTCTCACCGTGCTCCTGGTTCTATCGGTCAATGTCAGACTCCAGGTCGCGTATTTAAAGGCAAGAAAATGGCAGGTCACATGGGTGCTGAGCGTGTAACGACTCAAAACCTAGAGATCGTACGTGTTGACGCTGAGCGCAACCTGCTTCTTATTAAAGGTGCAGTCCCAGGCGCAACTGGCGGCAACGTGATCGTTAAACCAGCTGTTAAAGCATAACGTCTCAGGAGTAAGTAATGGAACTAATGGTTAAAGGTGCCGATGCACTAACTGTTTCCGAAACTACTTTCGGACGTGAGTTTAACGAAGCTCTTGTACACCAAGTAGTTGTTGCGTACGCAGCAGGTGCTCGTCAAGGTACTCGTGCTCAAAAAACACGTTCAGAAGTTTCTGGCGGTGGCGCTAAGCCATGGCGTCAAAAAGGTACTGGCCGTGCGCGTGCTGGTACAATCCGTAGCCCAATCTGGCGTACAGGTGGTGTTACTTTTGCTGCGAAACCACAAGATCACAGCCAAAAAGTAAACAAAAAAATGTACCGTGGTGCTATGAAGAGCATTCTTTCTGAGCTTGTTCGTCAAGAGCGTCTAATCGTTGTTGATAACTTCTCAGTTGAAGCACCAAAGACTAAAGAGCTAGTTGCTAAGCTTAAAGAGCTTGAGCTAACTGACGCTCTAATCGTGACTAGCGAAGTAGATGAGAATCTATTCCTAGCTGCTCGTAACCTATACAAAGTTGACGCACGTGATGTTGCTGGTATCGATCCAGTATCTCTAATCGCGTTTGACAAAGTTGTAATGACTGCAGAAGCAGTTAAGCAAGTAGAGGAAATGCTAGCATGATCACTGAAGAGCGTATCCTAAAAGTTCTACGTGCACCGCACATCTCTGAAAAAGCAACTATGGCAGCTGAGAAAGCGAACACTATCGTTTTCAAAGTAGCTAAAGATGCGACTAAAAAAGAGATCAAAGCAGCTGTAGAAAAGCTATTTGAAGTTGAAGTTAAGTCTGTAAATACTCTTATCACTAAGGGTAAGACCAAACGTCAAGGTCTACGCCAAGGTCGCCGCAGCGACGTTAAGAAAGCGTACGTTACTTTGAAAGAAGGTCAAGATCTTGACTTCGTTGGCGGCGCGGAATAACAGGAGTAGTTAAAAATGGCTATTGTTAAATGTAAGCCGACTTCCCCTGGTCGTCGTCACGTTGTTAAAGTTGTTAACGCTGACCTACACAAGGGCAAGCCATACGCACCTCTTCTAGAGAAAAACTCTAAGAACGGTGGTCGTAACAACAAGGGTCGTATCACAGTACGTCACATCGGCGGTGGTCACAAGCACCACTACCGTGTAGTTGACTTCAAACGTACTAAAGATGGTATTCCAGCGACAGTTGAGCGTCTTGAATACGATCCAAACCGTAGCGCAAACATTGCTCTAGTTCTTTACAAAGACGGTGAGCGTCGCTACATCCTAGCACCTAAAGGTGTTGTAGCTGGTGATGTTATTCAGTCTGGTGTTGATGCACCAATCAAAGCTGGTAACACTCTACCAATGCGTAATATCCCAGTAGGTTCAACAGTACATAACGTTGAACTTAAGCCTGGTAAAGGTGGTCAGCTAGCTCGTTCGGCTGGTGCTTACGCTCAAATCGTTGCTCGCGACGGTGCGTACGTAACTATCCGTCTACGTTCTGGCGAGATGCGCAAAGTTCTTTCTGAAGGCCGTGCAACAATCGGTGAAGTTGGTAACTCTGAGCACATGCTACGTGAACTTGGTAAAGCAGGTGCATCACGTCATCGCGGTATCCGTCCAACGGTTCGTGGTGTTGTAATGAACCCGATTGACCACCCACACGGTGGTGGTGAAGGCCGTACTTCTGGTGGTCGTCACCCAGTATCTCCTTGGGGTATGCCTACTAAAGGCTTCAAGACTCGTAAGAACAAACGCACTGACAAGTACATCGTACGTCGTCGTAACAAGTAATCTATATAAAGAGGAATCGCCATGCCACGTTCTCTCAAGAAAGGTCCTTTTATTGACCTACACTTGCTGAAGAAGGTAGAGAAAGCGGTGGAAAGCGGAGACAAAAAGCCTATTAAGACTTGGTCCCGTCGTTCAATGATCATCCCTACGATGATCGGTTTGACCATCGCTGTCCATAATGGTCGTCAGCACGTACCAGTATTTGTAACTGATGAAATGATCGGTCACAAACTGGGTGAATTCGCACCAACACGTACTTACCGCGGTCACGCTGCGGATAAGAAAGCTAAGAAGCGCTAAGGAGTAAATAATGGAAGCAATTGCTAAACATAACTTTGCTCGCATTTCGCCTCAGAAAGCTCGCTTAGTTGCGGATCTAATCCGTGGTAAATCTGTTGACCAAGCTCTAGAAATCCTAACGTTCAGCAACAAAAAAGCTGCTGCACTAGTTAAGAAAGTTCTAGAGTCTGCTATCGCTAACGCGGAGCACAACGAAGGTGCAGATATTGACGATCTGAATGTCGCAAAAATCTTTGTAGATGAAGGCCCAACCATGAAGCGTATTATGCCTCGTGCTAAAGGTCGTGCGGATCGTATCTTGAAGCGTTCAAGCCACATCACTGTTGTTGTAGCAGATCGCTAGAGACTAGGAGAGTAAGCAATGGGTCAAAAAGTACATCCAAATGGTATTCGTCTAGGCATCGTTAAGCCTTGGAATGCTACATGGTTTGCTAACACCAAAGATTTCGCTGACAACCTAGACGGCGACTTCAAGGTACGTCAGTTCCTTACAAGTGAACTGAAAAAAGCGTCTCTATCACGTATCGTTATCGAGCGTCCTGCTAAGAGCATCCGTGTGACTATTCACACTGCTCGTCCAGGCGTTGTTATCGGTAAGAAAGGTGAAGACGTTGAGAAGCTACGCGCAGCTGTAGCTAAAATTGCAGGTGTACCAGCGCAAATTAACATCGCTGAAGTACGTAAGCCTGAACTAGATGCGCAACTTGTTGGTGACAGCATCGCGTCTCAGCTAGAGCGTCGTGTTATGTTCCGTCGTGCTATGAAGCGCGCAGTACAAAACGCAATGCGCCTAGGCGCTAAAGGTATCAAAGTGGAAGTAAGCGGTCGTCTAGGCGGCGCTGAAATCGCACGTTCAGAGTGGTACCGTGAAGGCCGTGTGCCTCTACACACTCTACGTGCTGACATTGATTACGCAACTTCTTCGGCTCACACTCAATACGGTGTGATCGGCATTAAAACTTGGATCTTCAAAGGTGAAATCCTAGGTGGTATGCCAGCAGCTAACGCTGTAGAGCCTAAAGGCGACAAGCCTAAGAAGCAGCGTAAAGGCCGTAAGTAAGGAGTCGACAGATGCTACAACCTAAACGTACTAAGTTCCGTAAGGTTCAGACTGGTCGTAACCGTGGTCTAGCTAAAGGTACTGATGTAAGCTTCGGCGAATTCGGTCTTAAAGCTGTTGGCCGTGGTCGTCTAACTGCTCGTCAAATCGAAGCGGCACGTCGTGCAATGACACGTCACGTTAAGCGTCAAGGTAAAATCTGGATCCGTGTGTTCCCAGACAAACCAATCACAGAAAAACCACTTGAAGTTCGTCAAGGTAAGGGTAAAGGTAACGTTGAGTACTGGGTAGCCCAAATCCAACCTGGTAAGGTTATGTACGAAATGGGTGGTGTACCTGAAGAATTGGCACGTGAAGCGTTCCGTCTTGCGGCACGTAAACTGCCTTTCAAAACTACATTTGTAACTAAGCAGGTGATGTGATGAAAGCACAAGATCTACGCGAGAAAAGCGTTGAAGAGCTTAACGCTGAGCTAATGAATTTGCTACGTGAACAGTTCAACTTGCGCATGCAAGCTGCGACTGGTCAACTACAGCAAACTCATGCTCTGAAAGCTGTACGCCGTGATATCGCACGTGTGAAAACTGTTTTGACTGAGAAGGCAGGCGCATAATGAGCGAAGTAAAACGTACTCAACAAGGTCGTGTTGTTAGCGATAAGATGGACAAGTCTATCACTGTTGCTATCGAGCGTTTCGTAAAACACCCAATCTACGGTAAATACGTAAAACGTACGACTAAAGTACACGCACATGACGAGAACAACGAGTGTGGCCTAGGCGACACAGTTGAAATCGCAGAGTGTCGTCCACTGTCTAAGACTAAGTCTTGGACTTTGGTAAAAGTTCTAGAAAAGGCGAAGATTTAATCTCGTTAATTCTATGAAACTAAAGCGGCTCCAAAATATTTTTGGAGCCGTTTATTTTTTGACTACCCAATCACAAAAAAGGGTGGTACAATTCGCGTCCCTTTTAAAGAGGCAGCCCGACCCGTGATGGGTCTAGTTATTAATATTTAGCGGAGCACTAACATGATCCAAATGCAAAGTATGCTGGACGCAGCTGATAACTCAGGCGCACGCAGCGTAATGTGTATTAAGGTTCTGGGTGGCTCTCACCGCCGTTATGCACATATCGGTGACGTCATCAAAGTTACTGTGAAGGAAGCAATCCCTCGCGGTAAAGTTAAAAAAGGTGATGTTCTGAAGGCGGTGGTAGTGCGCACCCGTAAAGGCGTACGTCGTCCTGACGGTTCTGTCATTCGCTTCGACCGAAATGCTTGCGTATTGCTAAACGACAATACTGAGCAACCAATCGGTACACGTATCTTTGGTCCTGTGACACGCGAACTTCGTGGCGATAAGTTCATGAAGATCGTTTCACTGGCTCCAGAAGTTCTGTAAGGAGCACGTAGAAATGGCAGCTAAAATCCGTCGTAATGACGAAGTAATCGTTCTTGCTGGTAAAGACAAAGGCAAGAAAGGTAAAGTAACTAAGGTTCTAGCAACTGGTAAAGTTATCGTTGAAGGTATCAACCTAGTTAAGAAGCATCAGAAACCTGTTCCAGCTATGGGTATCCAAGGCGGTATCGTAGAGCAAGAAGCAGCAATCGACGTTTCTAACGTGGCAATTTTCAACGCAGCTACTGGTAAAGCTGACCGTATCGGTTTCCGTTTTGAAGACGGCAAAAAAGTTCGTTTCTTCAAGTCTAACGGCGAAACCGTTTCTAACTAATAGAAGTAATTTGGAGTTCTACTATGGCGAAACTGCATGATTACTACAAGTCGTCTGTAGTCGCTGAACTGACCAAACAGTTCGGTTACACAAGCGTCATGCAAGTCCCTAGAATCGAGAAAATCACCCTAAACATGGGTGTTGGTGAAGCAATCAACGATAAGAAACTGCTAGAAAATGCAGCGTCTGATATGGCAACGATCTCTGGTCAAAAGCCACTTATCACAAAAGCGCGCAAATCTGTTGCAGGTTTCAAAATCCGTGAAGGCTACCCTATCGGTTGTAAAGTAACCTTGCGTGGCGAACGTATGTGGGATTTTCTTGAGCGTTTAATTAACATCGCTCTTCCACGTGTACGTGACTTCCGTGGTGTTAGCGCTAAGTCTTTTGACGGTCGCGGTAACTACAGCATGGGCGTTCGCGAGCAAATCATCTTCCCGGAAATCGACTTTGATAAAGTTGATCGAGTACGCGGTCTAGACATCACTATTACGACGTCTGCTGGTACTGATGAGGAAGGCCGTGCTCTGCTGGCTGCCTTTAACTTCCCATTCCGTAAGTAAGGTGAAGGGTTACTGTTATGGCTAAAAATTCAATGAAAGCGCGTGAAGCAAAACGTGCGAAGCTAGTAGCTAAGTTCGCTGAAAAGCGTGCAGCGCTAAAAGCTATCATCAGCGATGTAAACGCATCTGAAGAAGATCGTTGGAACGCGGTTCTTACACTGCAATCTCTTCCACGTGATTCAAGTGCATCACGTCAGCGCAACCGTTGCAACCAAACTGGTCGTCCACACGGTTACCTACGTAAGTTCGGTCTAAGCCGTATTAAGGTTCGTGAAGCTTGCATGAAAGGCGAGATTCCGGGTCTTCGTAAGGCTAGCTGGTAATTGCCACTTAATCATTTGGAGTAAATCATATGAGCATGCAAGATCCGATTTCGGATATGCTGACCCGCGTTCGTAACGGTCAGGCAGCAAACAAAGTTGCTGTAAAAATGCCTTCTTCAAAGCTTAAAGTTGCAATTGCTGCACTACTAAAAGCTGAAGGTTACATCGTTGACTTCGCTGTTGAAGGCGAAGCAAAACCTGAGCTAGAAGTTACACTTAAGTACTTCCAAGCTAAACCAGTAATCGAGCAACTTAAACGTGTTTCTCGTCCAGGTCTACGTGTTTACAAGAAGAAAGATGAACTTCCTTCTGTAATGGGTGGTCTTGGTATTGCTATCGTTTCTACTTCCAAGGGTCTTATGTCAGACCGCGCTGCACGTAAAGCAGGTCTTGGTGGTGAAATCATCGCTTACGTAGCTTAATAAGGAGTAGACTATGTCTCGTGTTGCAAAAGCACCTGTCGCTATTCCAGCTGGCGTAGAGGTGAAACTAAACGGCCAAGAAATCACTGTAAAAGGTGCGAAAGGCGAACTAACTCGCGTTCTTAACGATGCAGTTGTAATCGCTCAGGAAGAAAATAACCTGACTTTCGGTCCTAAAGAAGGTGTTGCTAACGCATGGGCTCAAGCAGGTACTGCTCGCGCTCTAGTTAACAACATGGTTGTTGGTGTTACTGAAGGCTTTACTAAGAAGCTAACTCTTAAAGGTGTAGGTTACCGTGCTGCTATCAAAGGCAACGCTGTAGGTCTAACACTAGGCTTCTCACACCCAGTTGAGCACGAGTTGCCAGCGGGTATTAAAGCTGAATGTCCAAGCCAAACTGAAATCGTGATCACTGGTGCTGACAAGCAACTAGTTGGTCAAGTTGCGGCTGACATTCGTTCTTACCGTGAGCCTGAGCCATACAAAGGCAAAGGTGTTCGTTACGCAGATGAAAATGTGCGTACTAAAGAAGCTAAGAAGAAGTAAGGTAACACTATGGATAAGAAAGCATCTCGCATCCGTCGTGCTACACGTGCACGTCGTAAGATTGCAGAACTGGGTGCGACTCGCCTAGTTGTACACCGTACTCCTCGTCACGTGTACGCACAGGTTATCGCGGCTAACGGCTCTGAGGTTATCGCAGCAGCTTCTACTGTAGAAAAAGCGATCCGTGAGCAAGTGAAATACACTGGTAACGTTGATGCAGCTAAAGCAGTGGGTAAAGCTATTGCTGAGCGCGCTCTTGAGAAGGGCGTAACTGCAGTTGCATTTGATCGTTCTGGTTTCCAATACCACGGTCGAGTAGCGGCGCTAGCAGAATCTGCTCGCGAAGCTGGTCTGAAATTCTAAGGTAGGGTTGGAAGATGGCTAAAGAACAACAAGTTCAAGCGAATGATTTGCAAGAAAAGCTAATCGCAGTTAACCGCGTATCTAAGACGGTTAAAGGCGGTCGAATCATGAGCTTCACTGCACTAACAGTAGTTGGTGACGGTAATGGTCGTGTAGGTTTCGGTTACGGCAAAGCTCGTGAAGTACCTGCAGCGATTCAAAAAGCAATGGAAAAAGCGCGTCGTAACATGACTACGATCGCTCTAAACGAAGGCACTCTTCACCACCCAGTGAAAGGTCGCCATTCGGGCTCTAAAGTTTACATGCAGCCTGCTGCAGAAGGTACTGGTGTTATCGCAGGTGGTGCGATGCGTGCAGTACTAGAAGTTGCTGGTGTACACAACGTACTATCTAAAGCGTACGGTTCTACGAACCCTATCAACATCGTTCGTGCAACGATCGATGCACTAGGTAGCATGAAGTCACCAGAAATGGTTGCTGCTAAACGTGGTCTAACTGTTGAATCTATTTCGGAGTAAGAACACCATGGCAACTATTAAAGTAACTCAAACTAAAAGCTCAATTGGTCGTCTGCCAAAGCACAAAGCTACTTTGCGCGGTCTAGGTCTTCGTAAAATCAACCACACAGTAGAACTTGAAGATACTCCGTGTATTCGCGGTATGATCAACAAGGTTTACTACATGGTTAAAGTTGAGGAGTAATCAGAATGCGTTTGAATACTCTAGCACCGGCTGCTGGCGCGAAAACTTCTGCGAAGCGAGTAGGTCGTGGTATCGGTTCAGGCCTAGGTAAAACTGGTGGCCGTGGTCACAAAGGTCAAAAATCACGTTCTGGCGGCAGTGTTCGTCCAGGTTTCGAAGGCGGTCAGATGCCTCTGAAACAACGTCTACCAAAATTCGGTTTCACTTCTCGTAAGAGCCTAGTGTCTGCTGAAGTTCGTCTAGCTGAGCTAGCGAAAGTTTCTGGTGACGTAGTTGATCTAAACAGTCTTAAAGCTGCTAACATCATCACTAAGAACATCGAGTTTGTAAAAGTTGTTCTTTCTGGTGAAATCAACAAAGCAGTGACTGTGAAAGGTCTACGTGTGACTAAAGGCGCTAAAGCTGCAATCGAAGCTGCAGGCGGTAAAATCGAGGAATAATCTCGAGGAACGAGGTACAGATGGCTAAGAAACCAGGACAAGATTTTCGTAGTGCTCAGAGCGGCTTAAGTGAACTAAAGTCGCGCTTGTTATTCGTAATTGGTGCACTTTTAGTATTCCGAGCCGGCTCTTTTGTGCCGATTCCTGGTATTGACGCTGCTGTACTTGCCGATTTGTTCGAACAGCAAAAAGGTACCATCGTTGAAATGTTTAACATGTTCTCCGGTGGTGCTCTTGAGCGTGCATCTATATTAGCATTGGGCATCATGCCGTATATTTCGGCATCTATTGTTGTCCAATTGCTAACTGTAGTTCATCCAGCGTTAGCTGAACTCAAAAAAGAGGGTGAAGCAGGCCGTCGTAAGATAAGCCAATACACACGCTACGGCACGCTTGTACTTGCAACCTTCCAAGCTATAGGTATTGCAACTGGCCTACCAAACATGGTCGACAATCTGGTTGTTATCAACCAAACCATGTTTACGCTAATTGCTACCGTAAGTTTAGTAACCGGTACCATGTTCTTGATGTGGTTAGGTGAACAAATTACAGAGCGCGGAATTGGTAACGGTATTTCGATACTGATTTTTGCAGGTATTGTTGCTGGATTGCCTTCTGCAATCGGTCAAACAATCGAGCAAGCGCGTCAAGGTGAATTGCATGTACTTCTTCTGTTGCTAATCGCGGTATTAGCTTTTGCAGTAATTTACTTCGTTGTTTTCATGGAACGTGGTCAACGCCGAATCGTCGTTAACTATGCGAAACGTCAACAAGGTCGTAAAGTATTTGCTGCGCAAAGCTCGCACTTGCCTCTTAAAATTAACATGGCAGGTGTAATTCCAGCGATTTTTGCATCAAGTATTATCTTGTTCCCAGGAACATTGGCTCAGTGGTTTGGTCAAAACGGTGAGAGCAGCGCGTTCGGTTGGTTAACTGACGTGTCTTTGGCTCTTAGCCCAGGTCAACCGTTGTATGTAATGCTTTATGCAGCAGCAATTATCTTCTTCTGTTTCTTCTACACGGCGTTGGTTTTCAACCCGCGTGAAACAGCAGATAACTTGAAGAAGTCTGGTGCATTCGTACCCGGTATCCGCCCAGGTGAGCAGACAGCGAAATACATTGATAAAGTAATGACACGTTTAACCCTTGCTGGTGCACTGTACATTACCTTTATCTGTCTGATTCCCGAGTTCATGATGGTCGCGTGGAACGTACGTTTCTACTTCGGCGGTACATCGCTACTAATCGTAGTTGTTGTAATTATGGACTTTATGGCACAGGTACAGACTCATCTGATGTCTCAACAGTATGATTCTGTGTTGAAGAAAGCGAATCTGAAAGGCTACGGCCGTTAATCCGGCGGTAGACTCAGTTTCATTTACGGAGTTTAGCAATGAAAGTTCGTGCTTCCGTTAAAAAAATCTGCCGTAACTGTAAAGTAATCAAGCGTAACGGTGTCGTTCGCGTGATTTGCAGTGAGCCAAAGCACAAACAGCGCCAAGGCTAATTAGCAGAAATTTTTACTTGAAAATGAAGGTTGGGTCGAGTATATTTCTCGGCCTACCTTTTGCGTGCAAAAGAAGTAGTATTCCGCAGCGTATCCATAACGGGCTTTGCTGCGGCTAATTCTTTTATAGAAACACTTAGGAGTGAATAATGGCCCGTATAGCAGGCATTAACATTCCTGATCAGAAACATGCAGTAATCGCTCTAACAGCGATCTACGGCATCGGTAAAACTCGCTCTCAAGCTATCCTAGCTGAAGTGGGTATTGCTGAAAATGTTAAGATCAGTGAACTAACTGAAGAGCAGATCGATCAACTGCGTGATGGTGTAGCTAAGTACACTGTAGAAGGTGATCTACGTCGTGAAGTATCTATGAACATCAAGCGTCTTATGGACCTTGGCTGTTACCGTGGTCTTCGTCATCGTCGCAGTCTACCACTACGTGGACAGCGTACTAAAACCAACGCTCGCACCCGTAAGGGTCCGCGTAAGCCGATCAAGAAATAATCGGGAAGGTAGAGTACAATGGCTAAACAACCAACTCGCGCTCGTAAGCGCGTACGCAAGCAAGTTGCAGATGGCGTTGCGCACATCCATGCTTCTTTCAATAACACAATCGTAACCATTACTGACCGTCAAGGTAACGCTCTTGCATGGGCTACTGCAGGTGGTTCTGGTTTCCGTGGTTCTCGTAAGTCTACTCCGTTCGCTGCACAGGTTGCTGCTGAGCGTTGTGCTGAAATGGCTAAAGAATACGGCCTAAAGAACTTGGAAGTTATGGTTAAGGGTCCTGGTCCAGGTCGCGAATCTACTGTTCGTGCACTAAACGCCGCTGGTTTCCGCATCACAAACATCGTTGATGCTACACCAATCCCTCATAACGGTTGTCGTCCACCTAAGAAACGTCGCGTATAACGTTTCTAGGACAATTGGAGAAGAATCATGGCAAGATATTTGGGTCCTAAGCTGAAGCTTAGCCGTCGTGAAGGCACTGACTTATTCCTTAAGTCTGGTGTTCGCGCGATCGATACCAAGTGTAAAATTGATAACGCACCAGGTGTACACGGCGCTCGTCGCGGTCGTCTATCTGAGTATGGCGTTCAGCTTCGTGAGAAGCAAAAAGTACGTCGTATGTACGGCGTTCTAGAAAAACAATTCCGTAACTACTACAAAGAAGCTGCTCGCCTAAAAGGCAACACTGGTGAAAACCTACTTCAGCTTCTTGAAGGTCGTCTTGATAACGTAGTTTACCGCATGGGCTTTGGCGCAACTCGCGCAGAAGCACGTCAGCTAGTTAGCCACAAAGCTATCCTAGTAAACGGTAAAGTTGTAAACGTTCCTTCTTTCAAAGTAGCGGCTAATGACGTTGTTTCTATTCGCGAGAAAGCTAAACAGCAAGCTCGTATCAAAGCAGCTCTAGAAGTTGCTGAACAACGTGAAAAACCAACTTGGATTGAAGTAGATGGTGGCAAGATGGAAGGTACATTCAAGCGTATGCCTGAGCGTTCTGATCTATCAGCTGACATCAACGAACAATTGATCGTCGAGCTTTACTCTAAGTAAGGTTTAAACTAAAGAGAGGACACAATGCAGGGTTCTGTAACAGAATTTCTTAAGCCACGTCTAGTTGACATCGAACAAATCAGCTCGACTCACGCAAAAGTAACTCTTGAGCCATTAGAGCGTGGCTTTGGTCATACTCTGGGTAATGCACTTCGCCGCATCCTTCTATCTTCTATGCCAGGTTGTGCTGTAACAGAAGTAGAAATTGAAGGCGTACTTCATGAGTACAGCACGAAAGAAGGCGTTCAAGAAGATATTCTTGAAATTCTTCTAAACCTTAAAGGTTTGGCTGTGCGCGTTGCCGAAGGCAAAGATGAAGTGTTCATTACTTTGAACAAATCAGGCTCGGGCCCTGTGGTTGCAGGTGACATCACCCATGATGGTGATGTAGAGATCGCTAACCCTGAACACGTAATTTGTCACCTAACGGATGACAACGCTGAGATCGCAATGCGTATCAAAGTTGAACGTGGTCGTGGTTATGTTCCAGCTTCTGCGCGTATCCATAACGAAGAAGACGAGCGTCCTATCGGTCGCCTACTAGTAGATGCTACTTACAGCCCAGTAGACAAAATTGCCTACGCTGTAGAAGCAGCTCGTGTAGAACAGCGTACTGATCTAGACAAGCTTGTTATCGATATGGAAACAAACGGTACTCTAGAACCTGAGGAAGCAATCCGTCGTGCAGCTACAATCCTAGCTGAACAATTGGATGCATTCGTAGATCTTCGTGATGTACGAGTTCCTGAGGAGAAGGAAGAGAAGCCAGAATTCGATCCGATCCTACTGCGTCCTGTAGACGATCTTGAACTAACAGTTCGCTCTGCTAACTGTCTGAAAGCAGAAGCGATTCACTACATCGGTGATCTAGTACAACGTACTGAGGTTGAGCTACTTAAAACGCCTAACCTTGGTAAAAAATCTCTTACTGAGATTAAAGACGTACTTGCGTCACGTGGTCTGTCTCTGGGCATGCGCCTAGAAAACTGGCCACCTGCATCAATCGCTGAAGATTAATCGATACTAGTTAGAAGGATTAGGTCATGCGCCATCGTAAGAGTGGTCGTCAACTCAACCGCAACAGCTCACATCGCAAAGCGATGTTCAGCAACATGGCTAGCTCTCTAGTACGTCATGAAGTTATCAAGACTACTTTGCCAAAAGCAAAAGAGCTACGTCGCGTAGTTGAGCCTTTGATTACACTAGCTAAGACTGACAGTGTTGCTAACCGTCGTCTAGCATTTGCACGTACTCGTGACAACGAAGTAGTTGCAAAACTATTTAACGAACTAGGTCCACGTTTTGCTGCTCGTCAGGGCGGTTACACTCGTATCCTAAAAGCTGGCTTCCGTGCTGGTGATAAAGCTCCAATGGCTTACATTGAGCTTGTAGATCGCCCAGCTGCTGAAGAAGCTGCTGAGTAATCAGTTCGTAAGAACGAGAAAGCCGAGCATTAGCTCGGCTTTTTTGTATCTGTAATTCAGTAAACCTTTATATCCAGCCTGCATTTATTTCAACCCATGCAGACTGGCAATTTAAAAAGTGATTATCACTTGCGCTTATTTACTAGTATTCCACAACCCGCCCAACGAACTTAGAAGCCCTTCGCTAGCGCCTTGCTTGTTCAAGTAATCCAAGATTACTGGAGCAAACTGACTGATCATAGATGGGTCTAAACCTAACGTATCGAATGCACTTTTTACTGCACTGATATTCTCAATATTTCCTAGTAAGCTTTGTGCTCCTTGCAAGTTTGAAAGTCCAGGAATCAAAGACTGTAATTCACTACTATTTTCTTGCGAAAGCTGGCTTTGAGCCAAAGCGAGTAGCGCACCACTACCTCCGGCTGCTTGCTCAGTGGATACTGGTAATTGGCTAGTTAGCATGTCTGTTAAT
The DNA here is from genome assembly GCF_054064075.1 of Vibrio sp. JZG10. Taxonomy (NCBI): domain Bacteria; kingdom Pseudomonadati; phylum Pseudomonadota; class Gammaproteobacteria; order Vibrionales; family Vibrionaceae; genus Vibrio; species Vibrio sp. JZG10. Next base: position 115,123 of record NZ_JBSUGE010000016.1, on the reverse strand, counting down.
GGAGAAGACTCGGTGTTCAAGCTGCTGCCGACCATGTCCATCAGGCCAATTTCTTTACTTTTTTGAGTGACTGAATCTAAGAATGCGTGCGCACTACCAATGTTGATTGATAGGAGTGCTAGAGTTAGGAGTGTTTTACGCATAGTACCTCCAAAGGTTGAGCGTTTTTAACGTGATTTTATTGTTTTAAAGGTTATCAAAATGAAAGGTTTAGAGGTGAGAAAGTCTATTCAGTTTAGACAAAAAAACGGCGCTAATGCGCCGTTTTATTTAATCATAATTGAAAATGGTTTCAATTAAAGAATATCTAGTAGTTCTACTTCGAAAACTAGTGCTGCAAATGGAGGGATAGCTGCACCAGCGCCACGCTCACCGTACGCAAGGTCTTGTGGTACGTATAGTTTCCACTTAGAACCAACAGGCATTAGTTGTAGTGCTTCTACCCAGCCTTTGATTACGCCTGTAACAGGGAATTCAGCTGGTTGACCGCGAGATACAGAGCTATCGAATACAGTACCGTCAGTTAGCTCACCGTGGTAGTGAACGCGAACTGAGCTTTCTGCTGTTGGAACTGCACCAGTACCTTCAGAAATGATTTCGTACTGAAGGCCAGAGTCTAGAACGTTAACTTCAGGGCGTAGTGCGTTGTCTTTTAGGAACGCTTCGCCTTCTGCTGCTGCAATTTTCGCTGCTTCTTGGCGAGCGGTTTCTGCACGAGTGTGAAGTTCTTGGAGTGCTTTGTTGATTTCATCAATTTCGATTGATGGCATGTCACCAGTTAGTGCTGTTGCAATACCCGCTGCGATAGCATCAACGCTAAGACCTTCAAGACCAGAACCTGCAAGTTGCTGACCCATTTGCAGACCAATGCCGTAGCTTGCTTTTTGTTCTGCAGTTTCAAATTTAATTTCAGACATGAATGTCGCTCTTGTTAGGAGTGATAAAGGCAACAGGATATCAGTTTCGAGCTTAGGTTTAAATGATTGCGACTGAATGCTTAATTGAGGCGGCCAGGGTGTGACTTATCTCTTACTCCAAGTGAAATTTCTGCTAATTTAATCCAAATTCCATTTTAGTTTAGTGAAAAACATATACTCTCCGCGTCGGTATTTTTATACTGGCAGTAGAAGTATTAAGGGACTCATTAAAATGAATCGTCGCAGAAAGAAAAAGCAGCAAGTCGACTATGTCGAATTGGTTAAACAAAAATTCGCTGCTATCGACTGGAAGCAGCCGTTCAACAAAGAGCAATGGTTGGAGCGTATACAGCCTGTTAAGCAGTTTTGGCTGCGCCTACCGAAATTCCATCAACGAGCTTTGATGGTTTTAGTACCATTGATTCTGGTACTCCTTGTTATTCCTTTGCCGAATAAAACAGAACAATCAGTTGAGCAAGCTGAGGTCGATCATCAGCGCGTAGCGATTCAGCTGAATGCACAGAGTTTAAGCCAGCAAAGAACCTCTCTGAATTCTGGGCCGAAATCCGAAGACTGGAAAGAGTACACGGTTAAAAATGGCGACACGTTAGCGCAGGTTTTCAGAAGTAATCAGCTCTCGATGGCGGATCTTAGCGCTCTAGTAAAAATCGAAGGCAGTGATAAGCCGCTGAGCCAAATTAAACAAGGACAATTGATTCGCTTTAAGCTTAGCGATGAAGGCGAGTTGGATATGCTGCAACTAGAAAAAAGCGGGCGGTCCGTCATGTTTTTCCGCTTATCGGATGGGACCTTTGGGCGCAACAAGTAGATGCTTCAAATGAACTAAAGACGCGAAGGTATCGCGTCTTTTTAGTTTATCTATAAATTAGTAACCTAGCAATGAACGCGTTATATCGCTACGGCTTCTTTTCGCATATCCACATGAGGAATACCATCCTCTAGGTAGCGATCAGAAATAACTTTGAATCCATGACTCGCATAAAACTGGATGAGATGCTCTTGAGCTCCTATATCAATCGTCTGTCCTGGCCACAATATTTCACACTGTGTTAATGCCTCTTCCAGCAACTTATGTCCCAGACCATCACCACGCGCAGTTTGTTTGGTGACGACTCGACCAATGCTCACATTGTCATACGTCGTGCCAGCGGGTAGCAATCGTGCGCAAGCAACAAGTTCATCACCGTGGTAACCTATTAGATGATAAACACCTTCCAATGTGTCTTTGCCATCCAGTTCAGGATAAGGGCAGGTTTGTTCAACGACGAATACATCCACACGTAATTTCATCATTGTATACAATTGTGTGGTTGTCAGTTGAGCAAAGGGCAAAGTAATCCAAGTGAGCATGTTGTCATCCGTCATGAGAGTAGAGTGACTGACTTTACTTTGTTTTGTACTCATACTCATTAACAAAGGTTAATTATCACTGGTTTTCCCACCAAATCTGGTGATAATGTGCCCTCTTTTCATCTCACCTGAGGATATTCCCGTGAGCAAACAAACTTTTGATCAAGTCGGGCTAAACCCAGCGTTACTCGCCACACTTGATTCCCTGAACTACACCCACATGACGCCAATTCAAGCTTTGAGTTTGCCTGCAATCCTAAAACATCGTGATGTCATCGGGCAGGGTAAAACGGGCTCAGGTAAAACCGCTGCATTTGGTTTGGGTGTTTTATCGAACCTTAACGTCAAACGCTTTCGTGTCCAGTCATTAGTATTGTGTCCAACTCGTGAGCTTGCGGATCAAGTCGCGAAGGAAATTCGTACTTTAGGTCGTGGCATTCATAATATTAAAGTGCTAACTCTCTGCGGTGGGATGCCAATGGGGCCACAAATTGGTTCTCTGGAGCATGGCGCGCACATCCTAGTCGGCACACCTGGCCGTATTTTGGATCACCTTGAGAAAGGCCGAATTAACCTTAGCGAGCTGAATACCTTGGTGTTGGATGAAGCTGATCGCATGTTGGACATGGGTTTCCAAGACGCATTAGATGCGATTATTGATGCAGCGCCAAAGCAGCGTCAAACTCTACTTTTCAGTGCTACTTTCCCAGAGAAAATTGAGCAAATTGCGCAGCGTATTATGCAGACGCCTGAAGTCATTAAGGTGGAATCGACGCACGATACCTCAAGTATTGCGCAGTACTTCTATAAAGTTGAAGGCTCGGAAGCACGTGATGAAGCATTGGCGAATTTGCTGCTGACTCACCAACCAGAGTCCGCTGTGGTTTTTTGTAATACCAAAAAAGAAGTGCAAAGTGTCGCAGATGAGTTGCATCGCAAAGGGTTCAGCGTTATCGATATCCATGGGGACTTAGAACAGCGTGAACGCGATCAAGCATTGGTGCAGTTTGCTAACAAGAGTGTTTCTATCCTTGTCGCAACAGACGTCGCGGCGCGTGGTTTGGACGTAGATAACCTTGATGCAGTCTTTAACTTTGAGCTATCGCGCGATCCTGAGGTTCATGTACACCGTATCGGTCGTACAGGCCGTGCGGGTAGTAAGGGCTTGGCGTTCAGCTTCTTTGGAGAGAAAGACGGTTTGCGTGTAGCTCGTATTGAAGAATACTTGGATATGGACGTGGTACCAGCAACATTGCCTGCCAAATCAAATCAGCAGCCATACCAAGCGAAGATGGTGACGATTAACATTGATGGCGGTAAGAAACAGAAAGTACGACCGGGTGATATCTTAGGGTGTCTGACGGGGAAAAATGGTATCCCAGGCTCTCAAGTTGGCAAGATTCACCTATTCCCTGTGCGCGCTTATGTTGCCGTCGAAAAGTCTGTGGCTAAAAAGGCTCTACAGACCATTAGTAACGGCAAGATGAAAGGGCGCCAGTTCCGGGCGCGGCTTCTTAAATAGCATAGAAAGGCTCTTCGTTTGAAGGGCCTTTTCTTTTTCGAGTTTACTTGGATGTGTGATCTTTAGTTAAGCGCGCTTTAATTCGACTCAAACTGATAGGCGTGATCCCAAGATAAGCAGCTATTTGGCTATCGGTAATACGTAGCTTTAAGTCTGGGTAATGGGCGCAAAACAATTGGTATCGTTCCTCTGGCGAGTAGAGCAGCATAAAGCGTTCTTTGTTCTCTTTATTAACCAGTTGGTTTTCGAGTAGCTTTAAGTAAATGGCGTGTTTTTCTGCTCGCCATTGATGCAACGTTTCAATTGGTAAGCAAAATAGCTGACAAGCGCTCAGCGTTTCCAATAAGTAAGGCGAAGGTTGGTTCTTAATTATGCTCTCAAAGCCGATAACCCAGTCTTTCTCCCAATAAAATTCTTTACTGAACTCTTTGCCCTGCTCAGTGAGATAGCTTGCATGGCATAACCCTTCAATAATGAAGTAAAGGTGCGAGCTAAACTCTCCTTGGTGGTTAAGAATGTGGCGCGTAGGCAGTTCGAGTAACTCACCATTTTTGATAAGTTGGTTTGCTTCTGTGTCTAAGAAGCCATGATTGACTAAGTCTGAAAAAAGATCGCTGTGCATGTGATAACTCAGAAACGGTTTTCTTTATCAAATACGTTTGCGTTGATGTAAGGGAAGTTAGCGCCCGCCAACGTCTTTTGTAGAAAATCTAAGCCATAGTTGAACTCATGATTGCCAATGTTGCCCACATCGTAGTCTAGTTGGTTCATAGCCTTGTAGACTGGGTGCACATCGCCAGCGTTAATCCCTTTCGCCGCCATGTAATCACCCATTGGGCTGCCCTGAATTAAATCGCCATTATCTACTAATACCGTGTTTTCTGCCTCGGACTTTGCCTGCTTCACTATGGTCGCTGCGCGACTTAAACCGATTTGCTGTGATGGTTGGTCTTTGTAGTAATCGTAATCCATCACGTTGGTGTGAATGTCGGTGGTTTCGATAATACGAAGCTTGATGGTATCGGCCATTACTGGGCCAGCAAGCGTTAGCATGCCACTTAATACTGCGAGGGAAATAGGATGAACTGCCACTTTCATTTGGTGCTCCAATTCAATGGGAAGGGGGGAATTGTATCGCGTAATGTATCAAACGCTGGTGCAACTTAATGATAAAGATACAGAAAACTGTGAACAGAAATCAGTTTACTGAACCTTATTCATATTAACCGCCGACTTTTTCACTCTTTTGAATGAGACCAAACAAAAACTTCTTAGCAGATTTTTGAATAAAAAATGAAATTTTAGAATTTCAGGTAATATAAACGCCCCGCCATAATGCTTGCATAATGATATCAATGGACGATGAGCAAGCACATGGCAACGAACGATTCAGTCACTTCTTTTCCTAAACCAAAGCCCCGGTTAGTTTCTGATAACCCAGTAGCTGGTGTTACTCGTTTTGCAAAGCAATCGCTACAGCCTGGTGAGGTCGCCTTAGTGGGGGCGGGGCCGGGTGATCCTGAACTTTTGACAGTGAAAGCACTGAACTGTTTGCAGCAAGCCGATGTGGTTTTGTACGACTACTTGGTGTCTGAAGAAATCATGGCCTTGATCCCTAGCGATACGATTTTAGTGTGCGTTGGGAAACGAGCTGGGCATCACAGTGTGCCGCAGGAGAAGACGAATCAGCTTTTGGTGGATTTTGCCAAGCAGGGCTACAAAGTAGTGCGCATTAAAGGTGGTGATCCGTTTGTATTTGGTCGTGGTGGTGAAGAGTTAGAAGTGCTTGCTGATGCTGGCGTTCGTTTTCAAGTTGTCCCTGGCATTACCGCAGCAGCTGGCGCAACCGCTTATGCTGGTATTCCACTGACTCATCGTGATTATGCGCAATCGGCCATCTTTGTGACTGGCCACTTGAAAGAAGAAAGTGATGAGATGGATTGGTCCACGTTGGCGCGTGGGAATCAGACTTTAGTGATCTACATGGGGCTGATGAAATCACACTATATTCAGAATCAACTCATTAAGCATGGTCGTTCAGCGTCGACTCCGATTGCCATTATTGAGCGTGGCACGCAGATTCAACAAAAAGTATTTACGGGAGAGCTCTCCCAACTCTCTGATTTATCGAAGGAAGCTCAATCGCCATCTTTGATTGTTGTCGGAGAGGTAGTGCGATTGTCTCAAAAGTTAGACTGGTTTTTGTCTAGTACTGAATTCAACAAAAGTGCTATTGCCAACTCCATATAATTTCAGACCAAAGATTAGAGACGTAATGCGCCTTCAAGCTTAAAAAGGAAATACAAAACATGGACCAACAACGTTTAACTCACCTTAAACAACTCGAAGCGGAGAGTATCCATATTATCCGCGAAGTTGCGGCTGAGTTTGATAACCCAGTCATGATGTACTCGATTGGTAAAGACTCATCAGTGATGCTGCACCTAGCGCGTAAAGCGTTTTACCCGGGCAAAATTCCATTCCCACTTTTGCATGTCGATACCGACTGGAAATTCCGCGAGATGATTGAGTTTCGCGATCGCACCGCTGCCAAATACGGCTTTGAGCTTTTGGTACATAAGAACCCAGAAGGTCTAGCAATGGGCTGCAGTCCGTTTGTTCATGGCTCGTCAAAGCATACGGACATCATGAAAACGCAAGGTCTTAAGCAGGCGCTAAACAAATATGGCTTCGATGCTGCTTTTGGTGGCGCTCGTCGTGATGAAGAAAAATCACGCGCAAAAGAACGAGTGTATTCGTTCCGTGACAAGAACCATACCTGGGACCCTAAAAATCAACGTCCAGAGCTGTGGAAGACGTACAACGGTCAGGTCAATAAAGGGGAGAGCATTCGTGTATTCCCACTTTCGAACTGGACGGAGCTTGATATCTGGCAATACATCTATTTAGAAAACATCGAGATCGTACCGCTTTATCTCGCTGACAAACGTCCAGTTGTTGAACGCGACGGCATGCTAATCATGGTTGATGATGATCGTATGGAGCTTCAACCGGGTGAAGTGATCGAAGAGAAGAGTGTGCGTTTCCGTACTCTTGGTTGTTATCCATTAACTGGGGCTATCGAGTCTGAAGCGAACACTTTGACCGGCATTATCGAAGAGATGCTGGTGGCAACGTCGAGTGAGCGCCAAGGTCGAGCGATCGACCACGATCAGTCAGGATCGATGGAGCTTAAGAAACGTCAAGGTTACTTCTAAAGGATCTAAGGAAAGATAATGAACAGTGCAGTTGAAGCTCAATTAGCCGAGCTTGGTATCGAAGGCTATTTAACACAACACCAGTACAAGTCGTTACTTAGATTCTTGACTTGTGGCTCGGTAGATGACGGTAAAAGTACACTAATCGGTCGCTTACTCCATGACTCAAAACAAATTTATGAAGATCAGCTAGCGGCAGTGCACTCAGACAGCCAACGTGTGGGCACCACGGGTGAAAAGCCTGACCTTGCGTTGTTGGTAGATGGCTTACAAGCTGAGCGCGAGCAGGGGATCACGATTGATGTGGCTTACCGCTATTTCTCGACGCAGAAACGTAAATTCATCATCGCCGATACTCCTGGGCACGAGCAGTACACGCGTAATATGGCAACAGGCGCATCGACGTGTGACTTAGCGGTGATCTTAGTCGACGCACGTAAAGGCATTCTTGATCAAACTCGTCGTCACTCTTTTATTTCCAACCTACTGGGTTTGAAGCACTTTGTTGTGGCGATCAACAAGATGGACTTAGTGGATTACTCCCAAGAGCGCTTTGAAGAGATCCGCGACGAGTATTTGAAGTTCTCTGAGAATCTGACAGGGGATATTGATATTCAAATCATCCCGATTTCGGCGCTTGAAGGTGACAATGTGGTGGATAAAGGGCAAAACCTAAGCTGGTTTAAAGGCCCATCATTGCTTGAGCTTCTTGAAACGGTCGATGTGGATCAAGAAAAAGGCGCGGGTGAATTCCGCTTCCCTGTGCAATACGTTAATCGTCCTAACCTCGATTTCCGTGGTTTTGCGGGGACCATTTCTTCTGGTTCGATCAAAGTCGGTGATGCCATTAAAGCATTGCCATCGGGTAAAACGTCAACAGTGGCACGTATTGTGACCTTTGATGGTGATATCGAAGAAGCTCGTGCCGGATTAGCTGTCACTCTGACGCTAAGCGATGAGATCGATATTAGCCGTGGCGATTTGATTGTTCTAGATAATGCTCAAGTGGAAACCACAAACCATTTGCTTGCCGATGTGGTGTGGATGACAGAGCAACCCCTGCAACCGGGTCGTGACTATGACATCAAAATCGCAGGTAAGAAAACCGTAGGTCATGTTGAAGCGATTCGTCATCAATATGACATTAATAATCTCTCGACTCATAGCTCGGCAGAGCTGCCATTGAATGGTATTGGTTTGTGTGAATGGTCTCTTAATGAGTCAGTCGCGCTGGACAATTATCAAGACTGTGCAGATACCGGTGGCTTTATCATTATCGATCGTCTGACAAACGTGACGGTTGGTGCCGGCATGGTTAAAGAGAGCCTCGCCGTGGTTGAGCGCGATTTGACGGACATCTCTGCGTTTGAAGTTGAGCTTAATGCGCTTGTCCGTAAACACTTCCCACACTGGGAAGCAAAAGACGTCAGCCAGTTTCTGAAAAAGTAACTGGCTTACCCAAGTACGATAATTTCAGACACTGTCTGCTGTTGTACTTGGGGCGTCGCTACCTAACTGAATTGCGAAATGTCGTTAGGTATTCTCCTAATACCAGAATGCTTCGGTGGAGCCCAAGAAAACCGAGCATTCTGATGTTCTTTTCGCTTGCGCTGATTTTTGTCTGTTTACTCGTTTGTCGGTGTTTCATGGATAAATGAGTCGTTGTTGTGCCCGTTGGGGCTATTTGGTAAGGAAAGGCTATGTGGGAACAAGGGTTTGTGTTAGCGATTTTGCTTGGCATTATCACTTGCTTGCTTGTCACGAAAATTAAGCCTAGTTACGTCTTTGCGGGTGCCGCTTTTATTGCATTCATGGCTGGGATGATGGATTCAGCCACTATCGCATCCAATTTTACCAACTCTTCATTGTTAACCCTGGTTCTATTGATTCTTGCATCCTGTGCTCTAGAAAAAACGTTACTAATCAGTTGGGTGAGCCGTAGTATTTCTGAAGGCCAGTTAGGCAGCGTGATTGCTAAGCTCGGTGTATCAACGGCCTTGCTCTCTTCATTCACGAATAATACTGCAGTGGTTGTCTCATTGATTGGAGCGATTAAGCGTAATCAGCAGCATGCGCCTTCGAAATTACTCATCCCGCTGTCTTACGCGGCCATTTTTGGTGGCACGTTAACTTTGATAGGTACGTCGACCAACTTAATCATCAACAGCTTTGTAGAAGATGCCGGTTTGCCGAGCCTGAGCTTTTTTACACCCACGATGATTGGCTTGGCGGTGTTGGTGGGAGGAATGCTGATTCTTATCCCGCTCAGTTACTTACTGCCGAACTACGATGATCAAAGCCAAGAAGATTTACCGTACTTTCTCGAGTCTCGCGTAGAGCCTGGTTCACCGTTAGTTGGGCGCACGGTCAGCGAGAATAATTTACGTGCGCTGCGCAAACTGTTTCTTGCGGAGGTTGTACGAGATGGCGTGACGGTTTCCTCTGTAGGACCGGATTTTGTACTCAATGCGAAAGACCGTTTGTTGTTTTGTGGTGATGTTGAGAGCGTCGCGACCCTGCAAGAAATTCCGGGCCTCAAGCTTTTTGGTCAGCAGCACTTGAATGGGCAAAATTTTATTGAAGTTGTGGTGAGCTCATCCGCGACGTTTTGCTATAAAACACTTAAAGAGAGTCGATTCCGTGACCGCTTTGATGCCGTTGTTGTCGCTATTCGTCGTGGCCATGAGCGCCTAGAGGGCGGTTTGGGTAGCATTACCTTAGCGCCAGGTGACACGTTAGTTCTGGTTCCGGGCAAGCGTTTTGAATCGGAGCGCCGAGCTCATCGTAAAGAGTTTGTTTTAGTGCATGATTTGGACTCTAGCGCTCGGCTTGATACGAATAAATCCTCCATCGTGCTACTGGGTTTTGCTGCCGTAATTGGGTGTGCGCTATTAGAGCTAGTACCGATTATTAAAGGCCTTGCCGCGTATCTTATCGCACTTATCGCGTTTGGCATTGTACAGATTTCAGAACTGCGCCGCCGTTTCCCAATTGATATCGTTGTGATTGTCGGCTCTGCTTTGTCCATCGCTCAATTGATGATCTCTTCCGGCTTGTCAGAGAGAATGGGAGCGATGTTTATTGAAGCGTTCAATGGCTGGGGCGTGTTTGGAGCCTTGGTCGCAACTTACATCATGACATTAGTTCTTACTGAACTGGTGACGAATAATGCCGCGGCTGCGCTTTCTTTTCCTATTGGCTATAGCATGGCGGTCGGTTATGGCGTTGATCCGATGCCATTCATTATGGCGGTCTTGTTTGGCGCCAGTGCGAGCTTTATTTCTCCCTACGGTTATCAAACCAACTTACTGGTGTACAGCGTAGGAAATTATAAATTGACCGACTATGTGAGAATTGGTGTGCCGATTTCGATTGTGTACTCTGTATTAGTACTTACTTTGATTCCGGTCTTCTTCCCGTTTTAATTCCGATATTTACAAGGATACGTTATGACTGCCGAAACGACGGTAAAAGATGAAAACATTGTTTGGCACCAGCATTCGGTCGATAAACAGTTTCGTGCTGAATTAAAGAAGCAAAAACCTGCCGTATTGTGGTTTACTGGCTTATCTGGAGCGGGTAAATCAACCGTAGCGGGGGCGTTGGAAAATCGCCTTGCAGCATTGGGTTACCACACTTATTTATTGGATGGTGACAATGTGCGACATGGCCTGTGTAGTGATTTGGGCTTTTCTGAACAGGATCGTCGCGAGAATATTCGTCGTATTGGTGAACTGGCTAAACTGATGGCGGATGCCGGCTTAATTGTGTTGTCGGCGTTCATTTCACCGCATCGCGCAGAGCGACAGCTAGTGCGCGACTTATTGCCAGAAGGTGAGTTTATCGAAGTGTTCGTCAATGCATCTCTAGAAGTCTGCGAAGGTCGCGATCCTAAAGGTTTGTACCGCAAAGCACGTGCGGGAGAAATTCCTAACTTCACTGGTATTGATTCTGAATATCAAGCACCGAAGAATCCGGAAGTCGATTTACCAGCGGGCGAAAAAAGCGTCGATGAGCTGGTGGACTTGTGCTTGGAAGCGCTTAAGTCGCGTGCAGTGATCCGATAAATAAGCATTTGGATCATTGGTGACCTCAAGCTCTTTGAACGGCTTAAGAAGCATTTAGATCATGGGTAGTCAAATGCTTCTCGAACTGCCTACACGGTATGATGAACCGTACTTTTAGCGTCACTATGGACACTAAATCTATGATTTAAAAGCGCAAGCATTTGGTCGTAGTAGTCGGCATGTGGTTTGTTACCGAGCAAGGTACAGAGCTCATTGCCTGTTGGCGTGAAGCGGTAATATAAAAGGCGGACGCCTTTGCTGTTCACGTTCAGCGACAAGTTTTTACCTTGGTAGGTGAGGATCAATGGCGTCTCGATACCAATTTCGCCAGATTCAAGCTCGGTACTATGCAGTAACCCTAGTTCAATCAACAGCAACAAACTTGAATAGGGCAGCTGAAAACTTCCCATGTTTAAGCTGTTGGCGATGTCTCGTTTGCCGAAGCTAAATATTCCTCCTTGCGCTTTATAACCAATTAACAGCTTGCGACTGTGATCCCCTCCAAAACTGCACGCCAGAGAGGCGGCTCTTTGCAGAGTTTGTGCTTCTTTTGGTGACATATCTTTGAGGACTTTGAGCGCTTTCATAGACGTCGAGCCTGGGTTTGTCACTTCACGCTTCATCACTTGAGCCCATAACTTTTGCATCACGCTGTTATGGATGTCTTGAGCCATTTCAAAAAAACGATACAACCAGTCTTGGTCGGGCTCTCCGGCAGTTTCATCTCGGCATGAACTGTGTGCTAGCTTTAAAATCTGCTCTAGGTTTTTTTGTCGCTGCTCTTGGCGTCTCTGTTCACGCAGTTGGGCTCTTTCAAGCGCGGATTTGGCTGGTGGATCGGTTTGCAGTAAGGCATCAAGACCGTGTATTTGGGCAATGGTTTTTACCTTGCTGGCACTGTCTTTGATGTAACCCTGCTTCTTTTCTTGTTGCGTATTTTTTTGTGCGTTTGACTGATGTTCGATGACAACAGGTTGCTTTGTCGGTTCTGCCATTAATTTTCCTACCAAGAACTGCGCTGTTCGCTTGTTTAAATTTACACCTTATCTAACCAGGCGACCAGATAGGAGTTCTCAGTTTTTGAACGAATAGGGCTATCCAAAATGATAATGAGTTGTTAAAATTGTTATCGTTATTTTGGAGGGGCAATGAAGTTCTCAGAAGCAGGTAAATTAAAAAAGCACCTGTCGATAGCGTTTATTTTGGTTATTTATGTTGGCGTATTAGCGTATTTGTCTCGTTATATCGTGTAACACAGAACTAAAAAAGGCGCCGATGTGACGCCTTAGGTGTACCGATGCATGTCAACGACTTAAACTACATATCGTCGTAGGCTTCTATTTTCGATCCCTCAATAACGTAAGCCGTTTCAGCCAGCTCGTGGCTTATCGTCTCGGTTTTCAACTCCCCAACCACATATATGACATCCCACAGTTCTTGAACGGATGCGCCTTTGGGAAACTTCACGTAAATGATTTGGTTTGGTGGAGGTGGTGGAACGTGGATACAAGCTCCAAAGTATGGCACCAACAAAAACTCGGTGACGGTATTCGCGTCACCTTCAAGCGGGATAACAAAGCCCGGGATTTTAACTTGGCTTCCATTTAGCTCTGGTCGAACGTTACCAATTTTAGACTGTTGCGCTGCGCCGCCACTGTGATCAGAAGCTGGCATGCCCACGCTGTCGAACAGTTTGCGTTCTTTCTCAGGTACTAGATCAATCCAGTCGAGCGTTAATGGCTCCTCGCTTGCGAGTACTGGTGCTATAAATGAGACGATCAGCAAGCAACTTGCGAGTATTTTTCTCCACATTTTATTAAATCCTTATTGTCATTCCGTCACTTAGTGACTGTCGGTAGGCGCGAAAAGCCGGGATGAAACCAATTACAATTCCAGCGCATTGTACGAAACCTAATAGCATCCATTCATAGGGCGATAAGAGGCTTAAAGTCAGATGTATTCCATAATGCTGTTGAATGATAGGTTGCACGATGGTGAGAATGGCATATAGCCCTGCCACTCCGGTCACAATTCCGGCGGCAGTAAGTAGACTGGCTTCGCTGATCAACAATGAGAAAACATGACGAGGTCTTGCTCCCATAGCGCGCAAAATCGCCATTTCACGGCGGCGCTCCTGCAAGCTGGTTAATAAGCTGCTTAGCATGCCGAGTAATCCTGCAATCACCACAAAACCAGACACTGCCATTAAGGCTTGCTCGGCAACAGACATCATTCCCCACAATTCATGCAACGCAACCCCGGGCATAATCGCGCTAAGCGGTTCTTTGGGATAAGTGTTGATTTGCCTTTGTAGGGCGAAAGTCTGAATACGAGATTTCAAACCGACCAGCATCGCGGTAATTTGCTTGGGCTGAAAGTCTCTGCTTTTGAGGTCTTGTGCCTTGGGTGTTGGGCCTAAACGTGCACCGCTTTCCCATCCGACGTGAATCGCTTCGATGGCTTCTAGCGAGACATGAACGGTTTTGTCGACTGGCGTGCCAGTGGGCGCAAGAATCCCGACAACTTTGAATGACAGGTTGTCATGTCGGCTAAAGCCTACATCACTAATGCCGTGGGCAATGATGATTTCACTACCGACGTGATACCCCAGCTGTTTTGCGACATCAGAACCGAGCACGGTTTCAAATAAACCATTGAATTCTAGGCCTTCTGAAAAGGTTAGTGATTGCTTACTTCCGAATTTATAGTGTTCAAAATAGCTGTGGTTGGTTCCCATGACTCGGAACCCTTTGTGCGAGTCGCCAAGTGAGATTGGAATCGCCCAATCTACTGCTCGATGATTGGCAAACTCTTGGTAGCTCTTCCAGTCAATGTTGTTGGTGGCATTGCCAATGCGAAACACAGAGTAGAGCAGCAAGTTCACTTGTCCAGAACGACCACCAATGATGAGGTCGGTGCCTGAAATTGTATTGGCGAAGCTGTCTTTTGCCTGAGTACGAATGCGTTCTACTCCTAAAAGGAGTATGACAGAAATCGCGACTGTCATGATGGTTAATATTGCCGTCGCCTTACGATTGATTAAGCTCTTCCACGCGAGCTTTGCAACAGCGCTCATGATGCGGCTCCTAGGTTAGATGCTTGGTTAATATCTGGTAGGTTAAGTGTGCGGTCAAATAAGGGCTCAAGCGTTGGATCGTGACTGACGAAGATCAGCGTAGCGTTGGCTTGATTCGTTTGCTCCATCAGGAGTTCAATAAACGCTTTACGGTTATCATGGTCTAAAGCGGAGGTTGGCTCGTCAGCAATCACTAACCCCGGATACCCAATGAGTGCTCGTGCAGCCGCAACACGTTGTTGTTGGCCAATGCTCAGTTCCGATACAGGACGCGCATGAAGCTCGCTGGGTAGGTGGAGTCTTTCAAGCAGAGCTTGAGCTTGCTCTTCTAACGTTTGAGATGGCGCTCTTGAATGAGCGCGGCCACGTCGTGTTTGACTGAATTGGCAAGGCAGTAGTACGTTTTCAAGTACGTTTAAATAAGGCAATAAATTGAACTGCTGAAAGATATAGCCAATGTGATCGGCGCGAAATTTGTCTCTTTGACTTGCACTTAAACTAACAAGGTCAGTATTCAGTACGGATAGAGAGCCTGATGTTAACGTGTTGATGCCAGTTAGTAGGGCAAGCAGCGTAGATTTACCGCAGCCACTGGGACCTTTGATAAATACGTGCTCACCTTGGGCAATATGTAACTGTGGAATATGAATGGTTGCGTGTGTTGAACCGGGCCAGACAAACTGGGCATTATTTAGCTCAACAACGTTTGACATGATTTCAGTCATACTAAATCACCAAAGCATTGGCGTGTAAGTGTGTACTTACACGCCACTCGTGTTATTTGATTACGATTTGGGAGTTATCTTTGCTCAGTTTGATGGCTGATTGCATGGTGTCAGTGAATATATTGACGTTGATTGACTCAGTCGTTGGAAATTGATTAAACCAGTCGGTTTGAATGTGACTGAGTTGGTTAACTTGGTCACAGCTGAAGCGATATTGCACCGAAAACTCACCATGTCCGCCATTTTCATGCTCCTCATGGTGAGCATCGTGACCGTCATGGTGCTCATGTTCATCATGATGTTCATTGTGGTGATCATGGTGTTCGTGCCCTTCATGATCTTGATTTGCATGGTCATCATGGTCGTGCTCGCTATGATCATGGTCTTCATGAGGGTTGCTGAGGTTATGGTTTACGTAAGCTTCTTCAATATCACAATTGGCTTGCGCGTTAATAGCAAACAGTGTGTTGCTGTCTTCTAGGGTGGCAATGGCTTGTTTAAGTGCTTGCTCTTGCTGTTCATTTTCTGGAGCATGCTCGAAACCGACCACATCGGCTCCGGGAGCAGTAATCTCCACTAACAGATCCTTTCCATCTTGGGCGATATTAAATTCGACGTGACCATGCACATGAGCACCGTGCTGACGGTATTCGTCCGCATTTGCTGCTGTCGATAAAGAGAGACCAATGACAAGCGCTAAAACATGTTTCGATGACATTTTGTGTTTCCTAATTTTGCTGGCACTAACCCGAGCAATACCGGATCAGATTTGTATTTACTAAGGTGCGACTCGCTGACACGTTAGGTGCAGGAATACGCACAAATTATGTTGAGTGTGGAATAGTTTGGAAATTAAGCAAAATAAGGCGGGGCACGAGCTGCACCACGAATGTCTTCACTATTAACAAGGCGCTGAAAGACATCATGGTATTGGATGCGCGTAAATGTTGGCGTCGATAGGGTCGGTTGAGCTTTGGCTATGCCGTGCTGAACCCCAGAAAATAGCTGGCAATGATGGTGTGTGTGGTGTTCGGGAGTCAGATCAACTTGATGAAGGATTACCGCAAAGTTCCAAGCGATCAGCAACGCGACACTGAAAAATAAAACAGTGCGATGCCAATGCTTCCGTATCTTTTGCTGGTGGTGGTACATCTGAGCTCCTCTTACTGACTGTTATAATATAACACCCATAATGAGTAAAAGTTCACTCTTTTGTTGGCTAGTGGGAAAATTTACGTCAACACATGCGATGTCGCCGAATCTGAGACAGTCTCCTTGGTGGAATCACTGAGCGTTAAACTAGGGGCAACAGAAATCTCAAGCTTTAAGTTTGGTCGCATGGCTCCTTATACTGCGTACTACGGATATTAAGGAGCCAAGCAACGAGACTAGATGTTCTGTTTAATTAGCTCGATCACCTTTGCAATTTCATCTTGCTCAAGTGCGCCTTCTTTTACAAACAGCACTTTGCCTGTTTTGTCTTGAACAATAATGGCAGAGCTTTCTTCTTTAAGATCCCAAGTGTTGGCGACTACGCCATTTTCATCCAGAACCATAGATGACCAAGGAAACTCTTTTTTGCTGTCTTGGGCTGAAGATTTCACGAACGAACCTGTCCCCCAGATTGCATCATCTTGGTTAATGATCGTAGTTGTTTGGTAGCTTTCTTGCGGGAATTGCGCGGCGGTTATTGCTGACATCAAAGGAGCGTTCATTTCTTTTGAACTGCTACGACCTGCGATTGCTTGAATAACACGAACCTTACCCTGCATATGCTGGGTTGCCCATGGTTGGTATGCCACGCCCTCACCTTGCAAAACAATCTCGCCATAAGCCGCGACCTTGGCAGAAGGAACGGTCTCACCGACAGATAGGTTGTGTGCAAACGCAAAGCTTGGCGTTATAGCCAATAGTAGAGGTAGGAGAGTCTTAGTTTTCATATTGTTATATTCCGTACGAGTTGGAAGTTTTCCAGTATATATCCAGATCTAGGAAATTTGTAGAACTGTTGATAACATTTATTTAACGTATGGGGTGGTGTAATATTGCGTTATATTTAGAATTTGCTAAAATGAACCTCGTCGCAGATTGCGCATCAAGATTGCAGAGGATAAATAAGCAATCCGTGTTTTCTCAAAGGAATTGAGGTGAGTTATGCTACGTGAGTTTGCTGTATACCGACCATTACAAGTGGCACGTTTCGTTAAAACGTTGTTCAAAGGTCAATTCTTTATTGCTGGGGTTGGATGTTTTCAGTTCGACAATGGCAAAGTTTTGCTCCCTGACGTCAACGATCAGAAAAGACTCTCCATCTTTAAAGAAGTCAACCAAGTGATTGCTTCGTTGTCTGTTTAAGAGCCCGTTGGCTTGAATTTAGTTTTCGATTTCAAAAAAGAGCGACCTATTCGGTCGCTCTTTTTGGTTTCAGTTAGTCCTAGGAACTAACTTTGTAAGCTGGGTGGAAAGCAAACACCTGTGCCACCGATACCGCAGTAACCATCAGGGTTTTTAGCCAGGTATTGCTGGTGGTAAGTTTCGGCAAAATAATACGGGCCCGCTGGCTGTATCTCAGTGGTGATATTCGCGCGTAGTTCCTCTTGCAGTGCTTGTTGATACAAGAGCTTCGATTTTTCTGCGCTTTCTTGCTGCTTCGCGGAATAAGTATAAATAGCCGAACGGTATTGTGTGCCCAAATCGTTACCTTGACGCATCCCCTGGGTTGGGTCATGTTTCTCCCAAAAAACGGCCAGTAGTTTTTCTAAGGAAATCACGCGTTCATCGAAGACGACTCGTACTACCTCTGTATGGCCTGTTTTACCCGTACACACCTCTTCATAAGTAGGATTGGGCGTATATCCACCGGCGTAGCCAACCGAAGTGGAGATAACCCCATCCAGTTGCCAAAATACGCGCTCAGCGCCCCAAAAGCAGCCCATTCCCAGCAGAATTTGTTGTTGATGCGGCTCCAATGGTGCCTTTAAGTTAGATTTATTTACAAAATGATGATCTTCAACCTGCATCGGTTGATCTCTACCTGGCAAGGCATCTTCTATACTGATCAATGTTTGTTTGTTGAGCATGGTATTTGTCCTTCAATACGTGTCTTAAATTTGCGAACTTTTTCATTTCGTCTGTATCTGATGCTGTGATGACATAGACCGCGTTAAACCTATTAATATTACAGACTTAGACTTTAATTGGCGTTATCATTATTTACGTTTACTTAACCTCATTCAGCCAAAAAAGCATGATAAAAAAAGCTCTCCTCACCATTGTTGGCCTGTTTGCCTTTTCTCATGGTGCCTATGCCGATGTTTCTTTGACTTTAAAAGGCATCGATGGCGCTTTAGAAGAGAATGTCAGTGCGTACCTGTCGTCCATTCCAGCGAAGGACTACTCCACTTCTCTGCGCTTTCAAGCGAGATTAGATCAAAGTATCACTGAAGCTCTTAATGCGCTTGGGTATTATCATGCTAAAATTTCATACTCTATTCCGGAAGGGAATGATGAGTTGATCGTCAGCATCAAGCCGGGTTTACCTGTGAAAGTGAAAGTCATGGATGTGGCCATCACCGGAGAGGCTAAAGACGATGAAGAGTTTGCAAAACTTATTGAGCGCTCTCCGCTCAAAGTTGGTCAAGTTTTGAATCAAGGCCAATACGACAGCCTTAAGTCAGGCATTCGTAACTTGGCGCTTCAGCGTGGTTACTTCAATGGTGAGTTTACGCTAAGTCGATTAGAGGTTATCCCTGATCTGAACGAAGCTAATGTCCGTTTGCACTACAGCAGTGGAATACGTTTCAATTTTGGCGACGTTTCTTTTATTGGCAACCACATCTGGGAAGACCGTGTCGCATCACTACAACCTTTTAAAGAAGGGGACCCATACAACGTTTCGAAGCTGGGCGAGTTTAACCAGAAGCTATCAAATACGGAGTGGTTTTCCTCAGTTTTTGTTGAGCCTGAATTGGATAGGCTTGATGATGGCCGAGACTTGCCAATTAAAGTGTCTTTATCTCCTGCTTCTAAGAATCAGATCGAGACGGGTATTGGTTACTCAACGGATGTCGGCGTTCGAGGAACGTTGAAGTGGAAGAAACCTTGGGTGAGCTCCCGAGGACACAGTTTCAACACCGCTTTATCCCTATCTAAGCCAGAGCAAACCGTGACTGCTTCTTACAAAATTCCTTTAGAAGATGTCGCTAACGATTATTATCAAGTTCAATATGGGCTTAAAAACCTAGACAACCGTGACACACAGAGTATCGAGTCTAACCTTGCAGTGGAACGTCATTGGTTAGCAGACGGTGGTTGGCATAATACCGTTTATGTTCGTCATTTGTACGAGAGCTTTACGCAAGGTTTACAAGATGATGAATTCAACTTCGTACTTCCAGGTGCGACATTTTCTCGGACTAGGGTTCGAGGGGGCAATATGCCAATGTGGGGAGACAAGCAAAGCATCACTATTGAGTATGGTGATACCGCTATGCTTTCTGAAACTAGAGTGCTCCGCTTAATTGGCTCGACTTCTTGGATTCGTGGTATTGGAGAGAATCATCGTGGTTTGTTCCGCTTAGAGGGTGGTGCGAATATTACCGATGAACTTGAAAAGCTATCACCGTCGCTGCGTTTCTTCGCTGGTGGTGACAATAATATTCGTGGTTACGGCTATGAATCTATTTCACCTGTGGATGAGAGTGGTGCTTTGACGGGTGGTAAATACATTGTTAGCAGTACATTAGAATACCAATATCGTGTTTATGGAAACTGGTGGGCTGCAACGTTTTACGATATTGGTGATGCGTTTAATGAAACACCAGATTGGAAATCAGGTGCTGGTGTTGGTATCCGCTGGGCGTCTCCGGTGGGCCCTGTTAGTTTTGATTTTGCATGGGGGTTGGATGCAAAACCAGAACGAGAGTTTCGTATCCACTTCTCATTGGGGCCTGAGCTATGATCAAAATGATGTTTAAGTGGACCAAATGGCTGTCGCTCAGTTTGATTGGCCTATTGCTGTTGCTCATCATTATTGTCGCGACAGTTTTGTTTACCCACCCAGGCCTCAAATTTGCCTTGTGGGGAGCTGAAAAAGCATTACCACAATTGCAGATTGAAAAAGTGCAGGGTTCATTGTTTCCTCGCTTCGAACTGCATAACGTCAGTTTTGTCGATGAGTCTTTGAATATCGACGCCAAAGTCGAGCGTTTAGCTTTGGCAGTGAACTTCCGCTGTTTCTTTGACCCTAAGGTCTGTGTCGATGAGTTAAGACTGCAGGGGCTTGACTTTAAGATGCCAGAGCTACCGCCAGCAAGCGAGGAGCAAGAGGAAACACCACCACTGCGTTCTATCAGTACGCCAGTGCCAATTTTTGTTAATAAAGTCAGCTTTAATGACATCAATGTCAATGTGCTGGGCAATCAAATTGATTGGCAAACATTCTCGACCGCTTTGTCGATGCAGGGTGATCGTTTGGTGATCGCACCTACCGCGTTGAAAGACATTAATGTGGCTTTAGCACCAAGTGAGGCTGAACCTGAAGCGGCTGCCGAGGAGCCGAAAGAAACTGACGTTACGCCGCAAGATATTGTGTTACCCGAAGTATGGATTCCACTGACGGTTGAAGCGCGTCGTCTTGATATTCACAATTTCAAACTGGCGGGTGAAACGCCAGTGATCGTCAATCATCTTGGTTTGGTTGCAAGAGCAGGCGGTGAACGTGTTGATGTCAAAACGTTAGAGCTCGACATGCCAGAAGTGGAAGGCAAGTTGAGCACACAAGTGACGCTTTCTTCTGATTACCCTATCAAAGCGCAATTGGACGCGTTAGTGAAGCAAGCGGATGCGAAGGGACAAAAACTGTCGCTTTCGGTCTCGGGTTCGGTTGGTGATTTGTCACTAAATGCTACGCTTTCTGAGCTTGTACAAGCGGAGATCAAAGGTGATATTCAACCGCTTAAAACACAGTTGCCGTTTGATGTCGCGATTAAAAATGTACAGGCGCAATGGCCGCTATTTGGACAAAGCGATTACCAGGTTTCTGTACCAAGCTTGGCGGCAAAAGGCTCACTTGATGGCTACGAAGTCGCATTAGAAACCAAAGCTTCGGGCAAAGATATTCCCGCCGTTGATGTCGCACTAAACGGCAAAGGTACGCTAGAGCAAATTGACCTCGAAAGCCTTGTAGTGAAAACCTTAGGGGGCGAACTCTCTGGGAAAGTCATGGCCAATTGGGCCGCGCCAATCAACTGGCAAGCTGACTTGAACCTGAAAAACATTCAACCAGGTTTACAATGGAAAGAAGCTGAAGGGGATATCAGCGGTAACCTTTCGACTTCGGGGTCGTTAACAGAACAAGGCGGTTGGCAAGTCAGTTTGCCTAAGTTAGACATTGACGGCATTTTGCGAGGGTATCCGCTGAATGTTGAAGGGCAACTTGAAGCGTCTGATAAAAACGGCAAAGGCGAAGACATCCAACTTACCACTCAGGGTTTAGCGCTTTCTCATGGTCCAAACCAACTCAGTGCAAAGGGTAAGATCGATAAGCAAATTCTGATGGATGTTGAGGTTAACTTCCCTGATTTTGCGAAAAGTGTTCCGGATCTTGCAGGTAAGATGCAAGGTAAAGTCGCACTACGTGGTAGCTTGAAAGAACCAGACATCAATCTTGATCTCGCTTTAAATCAGATAAACTGGCAGCAACAGGCGAACGTAGAAACGATCACCTTAAAGGGTGATGTGAAGCCTCTGCCAGCACCAAAAGCGAACATAAGCCTAATTGCGAACAACATTACCTATGACGACATAAAAGTTGATAGTGCTGACCTTGAAGTCTCTGGGGATGAAAAACTGCATCAACTGACGCTCGATGTAGTGTCTGACCTGGTGTCGACCAGTTTAGAAATTGAAGGGACATTCCAGCAGAAACCAAAAATGATTTGGGATGGGGCGCTGCGCCGCTTGACGCTGAGCTCGCAACAAGGCCCGTGGGCGTTGCAAAAATCGACCGCGGTGAAGGTCAATATCGACAAACAGATCGCGAACGTTCAAGCGCATTGTTGGTTGCAAGCGGAGTCGAGCGTATGTCTAACCGAAGACATTAGTGTCGGTAAGAGTGGCCAGGCGAAGTTAGCCATCAATGATTTTGATTTTGACCAAATCAAGCAATTCCTGCCGCCAGAAACCAAGCTGCAAGGCTCGGTTAATGCACAGGCTTTTGCTAAATGGGCACCAGAGAAAAAGCCTGAAGTAACCTTAAGTGTCAATATGCCAAAAGGCCAAGTTGAACAAGCGCTTGAGCAGCCAATTAAAGTCGGTTGGGAAAGCTTCAACTTTAAAGCGGCATTAGCGAAAGACAAGCTTGATGCCGAGTGGCTATTTGATGTGAAAGATAACGGTGACTTGTCTGGTAAGGTTTCTTTACTGAATGTCTCGTCTGAAAAGCCCACTATTGATGGTAAGGTTTCACTCTCTACGTTCCACTTGGATTTCTTGGCACCGTTGATAGGTGAGTACAGCTTGTTTAAAGCAAACATGAATACTGACCTAGCGATATCAGGTGACGTCATGCATCCGAAGGTGAATGGTCAGTTCTTGATTGACCAAATGAAGCTACAGGGTGAAGTCACACCGATAGATATAAACTCAGGGCAGGTCGTCATCAACTTTAAAGGTCATCAAGCGGACTTGGATGCCGGAATTTTAACCCCGGATGGTGAGTTGAACGTTACCGGTGATGCCGACTGGCAGGACTTACAGAACTGGCGCACTAAAGCGCGTGTATTTGCTAAAGAGCTCAATGTTGATTTGCCTCCAATGGTAAAAATCAAGGTTGAGCCTGACATGACAATAGATGTGACCCCTCAGCTTGCGAAAATTGAGGGTGATATTAATTTGCCATGGGGAAGAATTGTCGTCGAAGAGCTTCCACCAAGTGCGGTAGGTGTATCGAGTGATACCGTTATTCTCGATAAAAACTTGCAACCAGTGGACGATGTGGCTGCGATGCCGTTTGATGTGGAAACGAACATCAACATTAAAATTGGTGATGACTTCCAACTTGCCGCTTTTGGCTTAAAAGGTGGGTTGAAAGGGAACCTAAACGTGACACAAAAAGACAAAGGTCCTTTCATCGTTGGTGAAGTGAATGTTGTTGACGGTTCTTATCGTTCGTTTGGTCAGGACTTATTGATTGAAGAAGGTAAGATCCTGATGAATGGTCCACCAGATCAACCTTACTTGTCTATCAAAGCGATTCGTAATCCAGACAATACCCAAGATGATGTCATTGCGGGGGTACAAGTGTCGGGCCCAGCATCTGATCCGAGTATAGAAATTTTCTCAGAGCCCGCGATGAACCAAGCCAATGCACTTTCTTATCTACTTCGTGGTCAAGATATTGATGGTGAAGCCGGTGGTAATGCAATGACGACTACCTTAATTGGTTTAAGCTTGGCGAAGAGTGGTCGTGTGGTTGGTGAAATCGGTGAAGCCTTTGGCGTACAGGATTTACAGCTGGACACTGCTGGGTCGGGCGATGATTCGCAAGTGACGGTGAGTGGTTATATTCTGCCAGGTTTGCAGGTGAAATATGGTGTCGGCATCTTTAACTCCCTAGGTGAGTTCACTGTGCGTTACCGATTGATGCAAGACTTGTATTTAGAAGCAGTATCTGGTGTAGATAGCGCCGTTGACCTACTCTATCAGTTTGAGTTCGATTAAAGTGCTTTAACCTAAGCATATACAGTCATGACTAAGGAGTGGTTATGCAGCATTTGATTTTTGTCTACGGCACGTTACGCAAGGGAGATTACAACCATCAGTATTTGCGCTCGGCGCAGTTTCTTGGTTTACATGAAAC
Organism: Vibrio sp. JZG10; assembly: GCF_054064075.1. Lineage (NCBI taxonomy): Bacteria > Pseudomonadati > Pseudomonadota > Gammaproteobacteria > Vibrionales > Vibrionaceae > Vibrio > Vibrio sp. JZG10. The sequence goes on along the minus strand of NZ_JBSUGE010000016.1, from coordinate 91,367 downwards.
GGATGCTCAATTTGCAATGTATGACTTAGGCCCTTATCCAGCGTTGTCTGATGGGCAACGCTCGATTCAAGGTGAAGTGTATCTGATTGATGATGAAACCTTATCCGAGCTAGATCAGTTGGAAGATGTGCCAGTGGAATATCGTCGAGAGAGTATCGTCACGCCGTTTGGCCAAGCTTGGATCTACTTGTATCAAGATACTGAACAACTGACCGAAGAAATCGCTTCCGGAGATTGGTGTCAAAAGGTGTGAGCTATACTGACATTATCAATAGCGACGAGCTGGTCACTAAGGAGTCATGATGAAGGTATTCGTAATTGGATTAATGGCGTTGATTCTTGCCGCATGTGCGCAAACAACCCTGCCGACCTCGAGTAATGTTACCGACTGGCAAGCGTTTGGTAAGCAGTCTGCCTTAGATGGATTAAGAGTTTTATCTGAAGATCGCATCGCTGCACTGGATGGTACTAATCATGCTACGCCTGAACTGATCATGGCCTATCAAACGGGTTATCAGCAAGGGAAGCAAGAGTATTGTGAACAAAGCGCGTATATGCTTGGTGTTATCGGGCGTCCGTATTTTGGTATTTGTGATGACCTAGACCCTTTCTTTCAGCATGACTATGACGCCGGCCGAATGTCTTCTGCAGGCGCGCCTATCTAGTTGACTTACACAAGATGAAAAGCAAAAGAGCTGCCCTAAAGCAGCTCTTTTTAATTTTGTATCAGCCGTGATGCTTATTTTTTCTGAGCGCGCTCGTAAGATTCTAGGATCTCAGCTTTAGCGGCAGCAACATCTGCCCAACCATCCACTTTCACCCATTTGCCCGCTTCAAGCTCTTTGTAACGCTCAAAGAATTGCGTGATCTGCGCTTTCAGTAGTTCTGGGATATCGTCCACATTTTGGATGTGATCGTACTCTTTCGAGATTTTGGTGTGGGGAACCGCAAACACTTTTGCGTCTTCACCTGACTCATCCGTCATCTTCAAAACGCCAACAGGACGGCAGCGAATCACTGAACCTGGCATGAGTGGGTATGGTGTTGGTACCAGTACGTCGACTGGGTCGCCATCAAGAGACAGCGTATTGTTCACGTAGCCATAGTTACATGGGTAGAACATTGGTGCAGACATGAAACGGTCGACAAATACCGCACCAGAATCTTTATCTACTTCGTACTTGATTGGATCTGCATTTGCAGGAATTTCGATCACGACATAGATATCTTCAGGCAGCGACTTGCCTGCTGGCACATGGTTTAAGCTCATTAGAATATTCCTTTTCATTAACGATGAGTCACACAAAAGCGGCTTCATCTGATGATAAATTCGCGTTTCACTTTAGCGACAAAAACGCGGCAGGTAAACACCTGCCGCGTTGGACAAAGGTCTGAAATTATTCTTCGTCGCGGTGCAGTTCAAGGAACTCTTCAACTTTGCGAACCATGTTCTTAGAACCCACAAAGAAAGGCACACGTTGGTGCAATTCGGTTGGTTTGATATCCATGATGCGATTGACGCCGTCTGATGCAATACCGCCCGCTTGCTCAATTAAGAACGCCATTGGGTTACATTCATAAAGTAGACGCAGTTTGCCCTGAGGATGGCTTTGCGTACTAGGGTAAAGGTAGATACCACCTTTCAGTAAGTTGCGGTGGAAATCAGCAACCAATGAGCCAATGTAGCGAGAAGTGTATGGACGACCGTCTTCTGGCACATTCTCTTGGCAGTACTTGATGTACTTCTTCACCCCTTGAGGGAAGCGAATGTAGTTACCTTCGTTGATCGAATAAATCTTGCCTTCTTCTGGGATCATCATGTTTTCATGAGAAAGGCAGAAGCTGCCGATAGATGGATCGTAAGTAAAGCCGTTTACGCCGTTACCCGTGGTGTAAACCAACATGGTTGATGAACCGTAAATCACGTAACCAGCGGCAACTTGCTTATGACCAGGCTGAAGGAAATCTTCTTCTGTCGCTGGTGTGCCAATAGGTGAAACACGGCGATAAATAGAGAAGATAGTACCGACAGAGACGTTCACATCGATGTTAGAAGAACCATCAAGTGGGTCCATCAGTACCACATATTTGGCGTTTTGGTTGAGCTCTTTGTTAAAAGCAACCGCTTCGTCTTCTTCCTCACTGGCAACGCCACACACTTGGTCACGAGCTTCAAGCGCGGCTTTGAACTTATCGTTCGCGTAAACATCGAGCTTTTGCTGGTCTTCACCTTGGACATTTTCCGTGCCTACAGCACCAGTGATATCACCGAGACCCGCTGCGTTGATTTCGCGGTTAACGATTTTTGCAGCTAAACGAATGGAGGCTAAAAGGGATGATAGATCACCGCTAGCGTGGGGGAAATCCGCTTGTTTTTCGACAATGAACTCGCCTAGGGTGCGCAGTCCTGACATGGTTAATCCTTACATTTTCATTTCATTGGGGGTAGTGCGCAAGTGAGCATCTCTTTATGGATGTTAAACGATTGCGCTGGATGTAAGTTTAAGTCGCAGATCTTTTTAATGGTAATGAAGTAACTGTTTGAGATCTCAATTTATTTGTAGACTTGCTTGAGGTATTCATCAGTAAGCAAGAGGTTGTACAGTCTGTGTTCAACCTTGTCATATTTGTGAAAGGGACTGCAAGAAGAAGGCTAAAGTCTCTCGCTTTTCTGGTTGTGATCGCGATAATGAAAGCATTAAAGAACGCATTACAAGGTTTAGTTTATGCACATTCATATCTTGGGTATCTGTGGCACATTTATGGGCGGCGCTGCGATTTTAGCGCGCCAATTAGGGCATAAAGTCACTGGTTCTGATGCCAACGTTTACCCACCGATGAGCACGTTGCTTGAGTCTCAAGGTATTGAAATTATTGAAGGCTTCGACCCGTCTCAACTCGACCCTCAACCAGACCTTGTGGTGATCGGTAATGCCATGAGCCGTGGTAACCCATGTGTTGAACATGTGCTCAATACCAACATGCGCTACACCTCTGGTCCGCAGTGGCTCAACGAGTTTTTGCTGCACGATCGCTGGGTATTGGCGGTATCGGGTACACACGGTAAAACGACCACGTCGAGCATGCTGGCTTGGATACTCGAAGACTGCGGTTATCAACCTGGTTTCCTAGTTGGTGGAGTACTTGGTAACTTTGGAGTCTCTGCTCGTTTGGGTGAAAGCATGTTTTTTGTCGTTGAAGCGGACGAATATGACAGTGCTTTTTTCGATAAGCGTTCTAAGTTTGTGCACTACCATCCTCGAACCTTAATCATGAACAACCTTGAGTTTGATCATGCTGACATCTTCGATGATCTAGAGGCGATCAAGCGCCAATTCCATCATTTAGTGCGAACGGTTCCCGGAAATGGCTTAATCTTAGCTCCGAAGCAAGACCAAGCTTTGGCGGATGTATTAGAGCGTGGTTGCTGGACAGAAAAGCAGTTTTCAGGTGTTGGTGGCGACTGGCAAGCGCACAAATTAGTGCTTGATGGCTCAAAATTTGACGTTGCGTTGCAAGGCGAGAAGGTTGGTACCGTCGAATGGAATTTGGTGGGTGACCATAACGTTGATAATGCGTTAATGGCGATTGCCGCCGCACGACACGTTGGTGTAACGCCGGAACTTGCTTGTCAGGCTCTGGGCCGTTTCATCAACACTAAGCGTCGTTTAGAGCTCAAAGGTGAAGAACAAGGCATCACGGTTTACGATGATTTTGCGCATCACCCAACGGCAATTGAACTCACCGTCGGTGGTTTGCGTAACAAGGTAGGCGAAAAACGCATTCTTGCCGTGTTGGAACCTCGTTCTGCCACTATGAAGCGCGGCGTGCACAAAAACACACTCGCGGATTCGCTACACAGCGCAGATGAAGTGTTCTTATTCCAACCAGACAACATCGAATGGTCGGTGCAAGATATCGCGGAACAATGTCAGCAACCTGCTTTTGTTGACGCTGACATCGATAACTTTGTAGCGAAAATCGTTGAACGTGCGCAGCCAGGTGACCAAATCCTCGTGATGAGTAATGGTGGCTTTGGCGGTATTCACGGCAAGCTCCTCGAGCAACTTAAACAAAAAGTCTGATTTTATGCAAAACAAACAGCAGCAAGCAGAAAAAGCCATCACTTTAGCGTTAACTGGAGCATCTGGTGCGCCTTATGGTCTGCGCCTTTTAGAATGTTTAGTCGCGGCGGATTATCATGTCTACGTTCTGATTTCTTCGGCGGCTCGCGTTGTGATGGCAACCGAACACAACCTTAAGCTGCCAAGTGGGCCAGACGCCGCAAAGCAAGCGCTGGTGGAACATCTCAACTGTGATCCAAATAACATCACTGTTTGTGGTAAAGATGACTGGTTCTCACCAGTAGCGTCTGGCTCAGCGGCACCAAAGCAAATGGTGGTTTGCCCATGTTCAGCAGGAAGTGTTGCGGCGATCGCGCATGGTATGTCGGACAACTTGATCGAACGGGCGGCTGATGTGGTAATGAAAGAACGCGGGCAGTTGTTGCTCGTGGTTCGTGAAACGCCATTTTCAACGCTGCATCTGGAGAACATGCACAAGCTATCGCAAATGGGCGTCACCATCATGCCAGCGGCTCCGGGCTTCTACCATCAGCCAAAGAGCATTGAAGACTTAGTGGATTTTATGGTGGCGAGAATTCTCGACCACTTAGGTATTGAGCAAGGTTTAGTGCCTCGTTGGGGCTATGACCAGCGCTCGTGAGCTGATTGTGTAACCACTCAAATACCTTTACAATCCATCCAACTCATCGGGGAGCAAACCCATTTTGCATTGAGTCAATCAATGCATTTGGGCGCTGAGACCTAAGTGCTTTACTAGGGACCCGTATTACCTGAACCAGATAATGCTGGCGTAGGAATTGAGTCTGGATATTGGAAATCCTTAATAGCCGCCTCAAACCCTGTGCCGCTCAACTTATTTCTCTGAAATACTCATGGAGAGCGAGCAGTGAAACCCACTCTAAATCTGATTGCCTTAGCTGCAATCACCTCTACTTCAGCGTTTGCTGCTGAAAACACATTAACTATCTATACCTACGACTCTTTTGCTGCAGATTGGGGGCCGGGTCCTAAAATCGAGCAAGCTTTTGAAGCAAAATGTGGCTGTGACGTTAACTTCGTTGCGTTGGACGATGGTGTGTCGATCCTGAATCGTCTTCGTCTTGAAGGCGGTAATAGCAAAGCCGACATCGTGTTAGGTTTGGATAACAACCTGATGGCTGAAGCGAAGAAAACCGGTTTGCTTACTGAGCACAATGTGGATACGGCCAACACAGTGTTACCAAACGGTTGGAGCGATACGACGTTTGTACCGTACGATTACGGTTACTTCGCGTTTGTGTACAACAAAGAGAAACTGGCTAATCCGCCGAAAAGCATGAAAGAGCTGGTGGAAGCGCGCGACGATTTGAAAGTGATTTATCAAGATCCGCGTACGTCAACGCCGGGCCAAGGCTTGATGCTGTGGATGAAATCCATTTATGGCGACGATGTGACGCAAGCGTGGCAGAAGCTAGCGAGCAAAACCGTAACGGTCACGAAAGGTTGGTCAGAAGCGTATTCCATGTTCCTTAACGGCGAGTCGGACTTAGTGCTTTCTTACACTACGTCACCTGCGTACCACTTAATTGCGGAAAACGATTCAAAGTTTGCGACGGCGAATTTTGCTGAAGGTCACTACATGCAAGTTGAAGTCGCCGCTAAAGTGAAAGGGGCAAAAAATTCAGAACTTGCTGATCAATTTATGAATTTCATTTTAAGTGATGAGTTCCAGTCAGCGATGCCAACGGGTAACTGGATGTACCCTGTTACTGACGTTGAGTTACCTAAAGGTTTTGAAACCTTGAGCGTTCCAAACAAGTCGTTGAGCTTTAGTGCTGATGAAGTGGCAAAAATGCGTAAGTCTTGGATTCGCGAATGGCAAAGCGCACTGATGTTTTAGCTGACGTTCCACCCCTCATCTGAATGAGATAGGTTTTACCTTTGAATTCTGTTCCAAAAATAGGTTTAGGGGTCGCGATGATCATCGCGACCTTTGTTGTTTCTGCCCTAGGTGCTTTGATTGTTCAAGCCCCTTCACTTGATGTGTCTGTGGTATGGGACGACCCGTATTATCAACATGTCACCAAGTTCAGCTTCTACCAAGCTTTTCTTTCCACATTGCTCAGTGTTGGCTTTGCCATTCCAGTTGCGCATGCGCTTTCACGTCGCCAATTTTGGGGTAAGTCATTACTGCTTAAGCTGTTTGCATCGACGCTAGTTTTGCCTGTTTTGGTTGGTGTTTTCGGGCTACTAGCGATTTATGGCAACAGCGGTTTGTTAGCGCAGTGGCTACAGAGTTTCGATAGCAAACTGCCATTTTCTATTTACGGTTTGAACGGCATTTTACTCGCCCATGTGTTCTTTAATTTACCTTACGCGGCGCGCTTGCTGTTGCAAGCATTAGAATCTATTCCTGCCGAGCAACATAAGCTGTGTGCGCATTTAGGTATGAACCATTGGAATAAGTTTCGTTGGGTGGAATGGCCGCGTTTAAGACAGCAACTTCCCCACGTTTGTGGTTTGGTATTTATGTTGTGCTTCACCAGTTTCGCCACTGTAATGGCATTGGGGGGCGGGCCAAAATCCACCACCATTGAATTGGCAATTTACCAAGCGATTAAGTTTGATTTTGATTTACAAGCTGGGGCGTTATTGGCGCTGTGGCAGATGCTGTTATGTGGACTGCTTGCGATTGGAGTGCAGAAGTTAACAAAGCCTGTTTCTATCAGTGCTGGCAGCACATCGGTACAGCAATATTTAACGAAGGATCATGGGTGGTCAAAAGCTTGGGATAGCTTTTGGGTCATAGGTGCCTTTTTACTGGTGATACCACCGTTATTGATGGTGTTACTGAGTGGCATCAACCAACAAGTTTGGACGGTGTTAACCGATGAACGTTTTTGGTCTGCGTTATTTAACTCACTCAAAGTGGCAGGGTTAGCCAGTGCGCTTGCGGTCGCTGCGGGCGTGTCCATATTGTTGACCAGTCGCCGTTGGCGGTTGCAGTACAAAAACACGCGAGCCGATCAGATTGAGCTAATCGGCACCATTATTTTGGTGACGCCAGGTTTGGTGATTAGCACCGGATTATTCTTGCTGTTGCGATCATTTACCGATGTTTTTAGCTTGGCGTTTTTTGTTGTGATTCTGGTGAACGGTTTGATGGCTTTGCCTTACGTGATCAAAACGCTGGCACAGCCAATGCTGCACATCGAGCAGCAATACCAGTATGTGTGCGCCAGTTTAGGCATGCGTGGCTGGCAACGCTTTAAAGTGGTGGAGTGGCAGGCGCTGCGCAAGCCATTCGCACATGCGTTTGCGATCAGCTTTATGTTTGCGATTGGAGATTTAAGTGCTATCGCGTTGTTTGGCGGACAAGAGTTCCGCACTTTACCTCTGTATTTATTCCAGCTGCTTGGCAGCTATCAGATGGACGCGGCTGCGGTGGTATCGGTGACCTTGTTGTTGTTGAGTGTGGGCTGCTTTGCCTTGATTGAGAAAGTATTGAAAACGAAGGAGAGAGCGTAATGTTAGTGTTGGATGATGTGCAGTACACCTACCAACGTGAGCTGTTTCGTTTTGACTTAACGATTGAGCAAGGTCAGATAGTGTCGCTGATGGGACCAAGTGGGGCTGGAAAATCGACGTTGCTAGCGTTGGTGGCTGGGTTTATCCATCCTGACCAAGGTGACATTCGGGTTGATGGTGAGTCGATTGTGCACAAAGAGCCTTATCAGCGTCCTTTCTCCATGCTGTTCCAAGAGCATAACTTGTTTTCTCACTTGTCGGTGCGTGACAACATTGGCTTAGGTTTACACCCAGGGCTAAAGCTTACGGTAGACCAAAAACGTCAGGTTGAACAAGCGGCGCAGCAAGTTGGCGTTGCAGAGTACCTCGACCGTTTGCCTGAGCACCTTTCTGGAGGGCAGCGTCAACGTGTTGCCTTGGCGCGTTGTTTTGTTCAGCCTCATCCCATGTGGCTGTTAGATGAGCCTTTCTCGGCGCTTGATCCGGTTTTACGTGAAGAGATGCTGAGCTTGGTAAAAAAACTCGCAGCAGAGCGGGGAATAACCGTATTGATGGTCACGCACCATTTAAGCGATGCCAAAGCGATTGCCAGCCACTTTGTGTTTGTGGCAGATGGTAAAGTGGAAGCCGCGGGTGATATGTCTGCATTGAGTGAACAGCATGCTAGTGAGAAGCTTGCGGCATTTATCCGAGCAGCATGCTAGTGCCTGATAGTTGCTAGGTTATGCTTCTCCGCAACACAAACCATGTCGAGGACCAAATTCAAACTGAGATCTTAGGCTCATGATATGGTCAATCATCGCTTGTACTCGTCGCGTTCGGTTTGCGCCAGGACGATAGACTAAATAAATAGGCATTGGTACCGTGTGCCATTGAGGTAAAACTCTGACTAAGGAGCCATTTTCCAGCTCTTGCGTCATGTTTTGCATAGGTAAGTTAGCGATTCCTAATCCTTTGAGTGCGCCTTTTAATACCGCTTCTACGGTGGTGCTAGAGAAGTTACTGCTTACCGAGACGTTGACGGTGCTGTCCTGCGAAATCAACGTCCAAGGGCCTATCTCTGAAACATACTGGTATCTCAAACAGTTGTGTGTTGTCAGATCTTCTGGAGTCTCAGGTACACCGCACTCAGCTAAATACTCAGGACTGGCGGCCAATACTCGGGTGGTGTAGCCCAATTTTTTAGCAATCAGTCGATCATCGACGATCTGGCCGACTCGAATTGCCATATCAAAACCGTGTGAAAACAGATCAACAAAATCGTTCGATGCTTCTAACGCAATTTGTACTTTTGGCCATTGTTTTAAAAATGGTAAAAAGATGTGCTCAGCCATATACGCATCCAAGGCTGGCGGCGCAGCAATGCGAAGCCGACCTTGGATCTGCTGTTCCATTTCCTGAACGTCTTGACCAATCGAGTGAAATTCCTCAACTAAGCTTGCAGCACGCTCTAAAACCATTTGACCAGCTTCGGTAATCACCAACTTTCGGGTCGTGCGCTCTAGGAGCTTGGCTTCAAAGTGTTGTTCGAGTTTGGTTATGGCTTTACTAACAGTAGATTTTGGTAGGTTTAACTCCGCCGCGCACTTGGTTAAGCTCAGTAGTCGACAGCTTGTGACAAAGATAGAGAGCGTCCTAAAGTCAATTGTTTCTAAATTTCGAACAATCACTTTCAATTATCCATATTGTTTCAATATTGATCTGATTATAGTCTGGCTCTTCATCCTTAGCCATCAAGTTATTGTCATTTGAGGTAAACAACATGTCCAACTCTGTAGACTTATTTTCTCCTATCGAACTCGGTCAATTAGCATTAGATAACCGTGCCATTATGGCCCCTTTAACGCGCGCTCGTGCCAGCGCAGATCATATCCCGAATGACCTTATGGTTGAGTACTATGCTCAACGCGCGAGTGCTGGACTTATCATTGCTGAATGCACCATGGTGATGGAAGGAACGTCTGCTTTTATGGCAGAACCGGGCATTTATAACGAAGAACAAATTGCAGCTTGGAAAAAGGTAACGGATGCGGTTCATGAAAGAGGCGGTAAGATCGTATTGCAAATTTGGCATGCGGGACGCGCTTGTCATCCTGAACTGAATGACGGGAAAACGCCTGTTGCAGCGAGCGCACTAGCCATTCGTGATGAGTTAGTTCATACCCCTTCAGGTAAGCAAGCATATACGGTACCACGAGCACTCGAAGTGGATGAGATAGCTTCCATTGTGGCAGCGTTTAAGCAAGGTGCGGAAAACGCCAAGAGAGCAGGCTTTGATGGTGTGGAGATACATGGCGCCAATGGTTATCTTATCGATAACTTTCTTCGTGATGGTTCGAATTTACGTACTGATGAATACGGTGGCTCAGTCGAAAATCGTGCCCGTTTTTTACTTGAGATAGTTAAAGAAGTGGTCGAGGTATGGGGACCTGGAAGAGTAGGGCTGCGCACATCACCATTAAATGGATTTAATGACATGAAAGACAGCGATCCGGTTGGCTTGGTTCGTTACTTAGCTAAGCAACTTAATGCTTTCGATCTTGCTTATTGGCACGTGATGCGTGCGGATCTAAAGGGCGTACAAAAAGCAGATGTTCTCAAGCCAGCACGCGAAAACTATCAAGGTTACCTAATGGCCAACGTGGGCTACAGTGCACAAGAAGCGACAACGGCAATTGCAGAAAATCAAGTTGATGTGGTCGCATTTGGCGTTCCATTTATCGCCAACCCAGATTTAGTTGAGCGATTTAAGAAAAATGCACCTCTTAATGAGGCAAAACCTGAGCACTTTTATTTAGGTGGAGCAGAAGGTTATACCGATTACCCAGTAATGGCATAATCCTTACTTGTTCAATATAAAAAGGACGCTAATGTTAGCGTCCTTTTTCGTTTCTTTAGTTGTTTAACCTTGCGGTTTCACGACCATCACATTGATTGGAGAATATTCCACGACCTTACTTGCGACAGAGCCAAGCATTACTTTATTGATTTTAGAACGCTTGTGACTTGGCATAATGATGAGATCAGCGCCCAAGCGCTCTGCATAATCAAGAATCGTCGCGTAGGCTTTGCCCTCAGCAACATGTACTTGGTACACCACATCTTCAGCAATATGCTTATTGGCAAAAGCTTTTAATTGCTGCTTCACGTCTTGCTTCATTTTGGCTGCTGCATCTTTTGGGAAGTATGTAGCAACCATCGACATGTGAATACCAGGTAGTACTGTTAGAAGGTGGATTTGCGCATTCGCTTGCTTTGCCTGCCAAACCGCTAGTTCAACCGCTCGGTCTGAAAAGCCTTGGTCATTTAGATCAACCGGAACAAGAATTTGTTTGTACATTCAATGTCTCTCACTAAGGCCCCTTGTCCTCGGGGCCAAATCGGTTATGCGCTCAATTGTTCCTTACGAGCACGACGTTTTTGGTTCATGGCAAGCACCAGCAAAATCATTAAGCATGGCACAAATACCCATTCTTTCATCGGACGTTCTGCATCTTGGATAACCCACTTGATCTCCCAATCAAAGTCGATACCTGCAGACTCTGCCGGGCTACCAAACTCGACCATATCGACAATCATTTTGTTGTCGCTTTCGGTCAGCATCAGACCCATAGACGAAATACGTGCTTCCGCTGTTGTCGCACTGTCTTCGAATGGAAGACGAACCGTTTTCTCGATGTAGTCGCCCTCAAGGTTTTCGCCGGCAACACGTAGCTCCAATGATTCTCCTACATTTAGCGTTTCCGTGATTTGAGCTACCTCAACGCCAGGAGAAAGAACTTTCGCTGGATACAGCATGTCCCACCAAAAACCAGGACGGAAAAACGAAAATGTCAGTACTAATAATAGAACGGTTTCCCACCACTTGTTACGCGTGAACCACCATCCTTGTGTTGCGGCGGAGAAGATCAGCATCGCAATGATCGATGAGATGACAGTGAGTGCTAAATGCCACCAAGAGTCTATCCCCATCAACAGTAGTTGGGTATTGAACACAAACATGAATGGCAAAATGGCGGTTCGAATATCGTAAGTAAAGCCTTGGATACCTGTACGAATTGGGTCTGATTTAGCAATCGCAGCCGCCGCAAATGCCGCAAGACCTACGGGTGGGGTGTCGTCGGCCAAAATACCAAAGTAGAAAACGAACAAGTGCACCGCAATGAGTGGGATGATCAAGCCATGTGCTGCACCTAGCGTGACAATAACCGGTGCCATCAACGTAGATACTACGATGTAGTTCGCCGTTGTCGGGAGACCCATCCCAAGAACCAAGCTGATTATTGCAGTAAACAGCAGCATAAGAATGATGCTACCGCCAGAGATAAACTCAACGAAGTCCGTCATGACCAGGCCGATACCCGTTAGGGTGACGACCCCAACTACGGTACCTGCCGCTGCCGTTGCAACGCCGATACCAATCATATTGCGAGCGCCAGCAACCAAGCTCTCTGCCAGATCGACGAAGCCATCTTTGGTTTGCTGAAGCATGTCACCTTGCTTTGATAACAGAGCAATCAATGGACGCTGAGTCAGCAAAATGAAAATCATGAACACCGTTGCCCAGAATGCTGAAAGACCTGGCGAGAAGCGCTCTACAGTCAGACACCAAACCAATACAACGATAGGCAGTAGATAGTGCAAACCAGATTTAACCGTTGGGCCAGGATCTGGTACTTCTGTTAACTCTGCATCAATCTCAATTGCGCCATCTTGCACATGATTTGCTGAGATCTTTACCAAGCCAACGTACGCAATTAACAGGGCAACCGTAACAATTGGCGTCGCGGCATCACCAAAGACATCTTTCGTCCAACCCACTCCGTAGTAAACCAATGCGCTGATCACACACAGTCCTAAGATTGTGCCAGTAAAGGAAAGCAAACTTTGCACTAACGTTGGGTTGTGGCGACGAGGAAGACCTGTCATACCCGCTTTACACGCCTCAAGGTGAACGATGTAAATCAAAGCGATGTAAGAGATAAGTGCCGGAAGTAGGGCAGCCTTAATCACCTCAACGTATGAGATACCGACATATTCCACCATCAAGAATGCCGCTGCGCCCATGATTGGTGGTGTTAACTGACCATTAGTTGAGGCGGCAACTTCAACGGCTCCCGCTTTAGTGCCCGGAAAACCGACACGTTTCATCAATGGGATGGTAAAGGTACCAGTGGTTACCACGTTTGCGATTGAAGAGCCAGAAACAAGCCCGGATAAACCAGATGCAACAACGGCTGCTTTTGCAGGACCACCTTTCATATGACCCAGTAAAGAAAAGGCGACTTTAATGAAGTAAGCACCTGCGCCAGCACGTTCCAGCATGGCGCCAAACAATACAAACAAGAACACAAAAGAGGTTGAAACGCCTAATGCGACACCGAATACACCTTCCGTTGTTAGCCATAAGTGAGACATGGCCTTGTTTAAGCTCGCTCCTTTATGCGCGATGACATCGGGCATGTAAGGGCCTGCAAAGGTGTAAGTAAGGAAGACAGCAGCAACCACCATCAGTGGTGGACCGAGCGCTCGGCGTGTTGCCTCTAAAAGGAGAACCATACCGATGACAGCAACGACGATATCTGCCGTTGTTGGTGCACCGGAACGTCCAGCTAGCTCGGTATAAAAAAGGTAAATATATGCCGCAGAAAAACTACCTGCTAGCGCCAATATCCAATCGACAAGAGGGATATGATCGCGAGGGGAATTTTTCATCGCTGGATAAGCAGTGAAAGCCAAGAAGATCGCGAAAGTGAGGTGGATTGATCGCGCTTCCGTGTCGTTCAGTACGCCGAAATTAAAAATAAATGGTAGCGGAGATGCGTACCATAATTGAAATAGTGACCAACACAGAGGAACAAACCAAAGGATTCGTCCTTGCATTCCCGAGGGGCTACGTGCACCTGTGTCTGCCTGAGCCACCATTTCTTGCACATCTTGTGACGGAGCTTGATTCGTCGCCATGTACTTTTTCCTTATTATTGATGGTCCTGTCGGATTTTTATCGAGAACCACACTTCGCCTTTATCAGTGTAGCGAATGGAGCGAAGTTTGCTTTCGAGTATTTTGCTGCCTGAACTCAAAGTGTTGAATTTTGGAGACTCTGCTAGGCGGCGTTTAAGTTTTTCTTGGGTATGAACTCGCAATTTTCGGAAGAAAACTGGCGAATGAAGCATGCAGTTAGCACGTGCTACAACCTGCATGCTCAAACAGGCAGAAAACCATCTTTTCCTGCCTGTGAGCTTGGAGTCTGAGGAAGTTACTTAAGTAGACCCACTTCTTTGTAGTATTTTTCTGCACCTGGGTGAAGAGGGATAGATAGACCCGCTTTCACCATGTCTTCTTTTTTCAGGTTTGCAAACGCAGGGTGTAGACGTTTGAACGTATCGAAGTTTTCAAACACGGCTTTTGCAACGTTGTAAGCGACATCGTCTGAAACGTCTGCTGTTGTAACCATCGTTGCTGCAACACCAAAGCTGTTTACGTCTTTGTCTGTGCCACGATACATGCCAGCTGGCACTGAGCTAAAGGCGTAGTATGGGTTATCAGCAACAATCTTATCGATTTTCGGGCCTGTTGCAGAAACTAGCTTAGCATCACATGATGTTGTTGCTTCTTTGATTGAACCGTTCGGGTGACCCACCATGTAAATGAATGCGTCAATTTTGTTGTCACAAAGTGCTTGAGAACGCTCAGAGCCCTTTAGCTCAGAAGCCAATTTGAAGCTGTCGTTTGTCCAGCCCATCGCTTCCATAACAACGCCCATGGTTGCACGGTCACCAGAGCCAGGGTTACCGATGTTTACGCGCTTACCTTTTAGGTCTTCAACGTTTTCGATACCTGAATCTGCACGAGCAATGATGTTGAAAGGTTCTGTATGAAGAGAGAACATTGCACGTAGCTTTTTGTACGGGCCTTGTTCCGCAAACTTACTCGTACCGTTGTAGCCGTGGTACTGCCAATCCGATTGCACGATACCAAAATCTAACTCGCCAGCACGGATAGTGTTAACGTTGTAAATAGAGCCGCCAGTCGATTCTACTGAACAACGAATGTTGTGTTCTTTACGACCTTTATTGACCAATTTACAGATAGCACCACCAGTAGGGTAGTAAACACCTGTAACAGAGCCAGTACCGATAGTAATAAACTCTTGAGCGTTAACTGCGCCTGCACCCATTACTGCTGCAGCGATAGCGCCTACTTTGAGAAGTTTGTTAAATGCCATGAATTTCCCTTCCTTATATTCATTATTTACCCGGAAATAACCATAAATCACTTCTGGAGTTTCCTATTTGGAAACGGCATCTTTTCCAATCCAATCGTTTGAAAAAGCGAGCGAATCATAACAAAAAATTGGCAGAAAATTATCCAATTGTTAAATGTTATAGTTGATAAGTCTGAATCTTGTGCAGGAGGATAGTGTTAGATTTGTGATTTAATTCTTTTTATAACAAACACTTAATAAGTATTAAGTGAACGAAGTGAAAAAGATCAATTGCGTGATGTTAATCACAAAATAGGTGGTTAAATAATGGTCTGGATAAGCAAAAAATTTACATAAATCATGGGCTACAAAATGAGATTTCTTTTATAGCCCACAAAGAGTTAGCTGATCTAAATGTGAAAGAACTTAGCCAGTGTATTCGAACAGTTCACACACTGATTTGAACAACTGTTCAGTCGTAATCGCCATCGTTGGAGTGATAAAGATAGTGTCATCACCTGCAACAACACCAAGAATACCTTCGGATTTACCCAGTGAGTCAAGCAAGCGAGCAATCAACTGCGCAGCACCAGGGCCAGTATGGATAACAACTAATGCCGCGTTATGGTCAATGTCTAGCACCAGTTCACGCAAAGAGCTGCTTACAGTCGGTACGCCTAGCTCAGCAGGAAGGCAGTAAACCATTTCCATTTTTGCATTGCGTGTGCGGACGGCGCCAAATTTAGTCAGCATGCGTGATACTTTCGATTGGTTAATGCTTTCAAATCCTTGTTGTTTGAGTGCATCAACAATCTCACCCTGTGAGCCAAAGCTCTCTTCTTTTAATAGGGCTTTAAAGGCGCGGACTAAGTTGTCTTGTTTTTCTGAATTGCGCATAGTCATTACGAATCTCTTATTACGGGTCAGCAATTTTGCATATTCTCGCATATATATTCATGCGGTGCCAAAGAGTCCCAGTATTATGTTAGTTACGTCACTGTAAACTATATACCACATGGAATTCTTTAACTATATGAAGTAGGGCTGTTTTTGTTTTCTTGAATTCCTTGTCATTTCAACAGAATAAAAGAATAATCCAAGCCCCATTTGTAGCACGGTAACAGCGAGTTGCGCGAGGTCGCAAAGCTAGCGTTAATTGATTGTAATCAAGTTGTGATTCCGATAGCTTTATTTAAGTTGGTTACAAACTACCCTACGAATACGTTTATAAGAGAAATACTCTCAAGGAGAACTACATGAAAGTAGCCGTTATTGGTGCCGCTGGTGGCATCGGTCAAGCCCTGGCCCTTCTACTTAAGAACCGTCTTCCTGCTGGTTCTGATTTAGCCCTATACGATATTGCTCCAGTAACTCCTGGTGTGGCTGCTGACCTTAGCCACATCCCGACGCCAGTTTCTATCAAAGGTTACGCGGGTGAAGATCCTACTCCAGCACTAGAAGGTGCGGATGTTGTGCTGATTTCTGCAGGTGTTGCTCGCAAGCCTGGTATGGATCGCGCGGATCTATTCAATGTAAATGCTGGTATCGTTAAGTCGCTAGCGGAGAAGATTGCGGTTGTTTGTCCGAAAGCTTGTGTTGGTATCATCACAAACCCGGTAAATACAACAGTGCCAATTGCCGCTGAAGTACTTAAGAAAGCGGGTGTTTACGATAAGCGTCGCTTGTTCGGTGTAACAACACTTGACGTTATCCGTTCAGAAACATTCGTTGCAGAGCTAAAAGACAAAGATCCAGGTGACATTCGCGTACCTGTTATAGGTGGTCACTCTGGCGTAACGATCTTACCTCTACTGTCTCAAGTGGAAGGCGTTGACTTTACAGCTGAAGAAGTAGAAGCATTAACGAAACGTATTCAAAACGCAGGTACCGAAGTTGTAGAAGCGAAAGCGGGTGGTGGTAGTGCAACACTATCAATGGGCCAAGCTGCATGTCGCTTTGGTCTGTCTCTAGTTCGTGCCCTTCAAGGTGAAGAAGGCGTAGTTGAATGTGCATACGTTGAAGGCGACGGTGAGCATGCGACTTACTTTGCACAGCCTGTGAAACTAGGTAAAGAAGGCGTAGAAGAAGTACTAAGCTACGGCAAACTCAGCGACTACGAAAAGTCTGCACTAGACGGTATGCTAGAAACACTAAATGGCGACATCAATATTGGTGTTGAATTCGCAAAGTAATCTAGAAAGCTCGAATAAGAAGAAAGCCGATCAAAATGATCGGCTTTTTTGATCTTTGGCTTCTCTGCTTCGTAAAATTACTTGATCAAAACAACGTGGTGAAGGAGAAGATGATGGAAGCAAGTCGAATCCGTAAAGGCATGGTTGTTGAATGCCAGCAGGGCGTAGGTACGATATTGGTGGTCGACCGTGAAGCAGAGACGGTACTGTTGTCGAAACAAGGTTCTGATCAGCAGATTGCGGTTAGCTTTGATGAAATAGAAGATGACCCACAACTGCATGGCGGTAGTGACAGATATTACTAGCGCTTATCACGGCATTAGGTATCAGATACAAAAAAGGAAGAGCTTGCTCTTCCTTTTTGTTTTAAGTCTTGCGTTATGGGTTGCTATGATTACTTCGTGCGTTGTACCGCGACATGAGCCAGAGTAATAAGCGCTTGCTTGTATTCAGATTCCGGCAATACTGATAGTTCTTCGATTGCTTTGTCTGCTTCTTCTAGTGCTTTTTGCGTCGTGTATTCCAGAGATCCGGCCTCTTTCATCACCGCGAGAATTTCTTCTAAGCGATCCATGCCATTGGCCTTCTCAATTGCTTCGCGAATCATGAGGGCATTGTCTGGCGTGGTATTACGCATAGTGTGAAGTAGAGGCAAAG
The DNA here is from genome assembly GCF_054064075.1 of Vibrio sp. JZG10. Taxonomy (NCBI): domain Bacteria; kingdom Pseudomonadati; phylum Pseudomonadota; class Gammaproteobacteria; order Vibrionales; family Vibrionaceae; genus Vibrio; species Vibrio sp. JZG10. Next base: position 73,719 of record NZ_JBSUGE010000016.1, on the reverse strand, counting down.
TTGGCTTGCCTTCAGCCAAATCATCCCCCACATTTTTACCCATGTCTTCGCCATCAGAGGTGTAATCCATGACGTCATCAATAAGCTGAAACGCAGTACCCAAATACTTACCGTAATTTTGCATTGCGATTTCAACATGCTCAGGAGCATCGTTTAAGATTGCGCCAATTTGAGTTGCAGACTCAAATAAGCGTGCCGTCTTAGAGTAGATGACTTGCATGTAGCTTTCTTCTGTCGTGTCAGGATCGTTACAGTTCATCAACTGCTGAACTTCACCTTCGGCGATCACGTTTACGGCGTTGCTCATTAGCTTAAGGATCTTCATGGATCCTAGCTCCGTCATCATTTGGAATGAGCGAGTATAGATAAAGTCCCCAACTAACACGCTAGCAGCATTGCCAAATGCTGCATTCGCAGTTGCTTTACCGCGGCGCATGTCTGATTCGTCGACCACGTCATCATGCAGCAAAGTCGCTGTATGGATGAACTCAATAAACGCAGCTGCCATGGTATGACCGTTGCCTTGGTAACCAAGTGCGCGGGCTGACAGTATCGCTAAAAGCGGTCTCAGACGTTTGCCTCCACCACTCACGATATAAAAACCGAGCTGGTTGATTAAAGAGACATCAGAATTAAGTTGGGCTTGAATTGTTTCATTCACTTTTGCCATGTCATCGGCAGTAAGCGCTTGGATAGTTTTAAAATCCATCGTATATCCGGCTGAAGTTAGACCCTGCAAGGCTTATTCGATTTATATAATTGTCGAATAATACACTAAAAAACGTTGATTAATACATTACTAAAGGGCATGATTGCCGCACTTTTCTTTGGCGATTAGCTTTTCGCCAATTTTTTCAAAATATGGCTTGTCATAGGAGCATCTATTCTGTAGAATCTGCGCCCTATTGATGATTAGTTTAGCGCACACCCTCAAGAAAGGCTGTGCGGAAAAAGCGGAGTAAAATATGTACGCTGTTTTCCAATCTGGTGGTAAACAACACCGTGTAAGCGAAGGTCAAACTCTTCGTTTAGAGAAATTAGACGTTGAAACTGGTGCAACTGTAGAATTTGATAAAGTTCTTCTTGTTGCTAACGGCGAAGACATCAAAGTTGGTGCTCCTCTTGTAGAGGGCGGCAAAATTGTTGCTGAAGTTGTACAACACGGTCGTGGCGATAAAGTTAAAATCGTTAAGTTCCGTCGTCGTAAGCACTCTCGTAAGCAACAGGGTCACCGTCAGTGGTTCACTGAAGTGAAGATCACTGGTATCAACGCTTAATCTATTAGGAGAGTTTAACAATGGCACACAAAAAAGCTGGTGGTTCTACTCGTAACGGCCGCGATTCAGAAAGCAAACGTCTAGGTGTTAAGCGTTTCGGTGGTGAATCTGTACTTGCAGGTAACATCATCGTTCGTCAACGTGGTACTAAGTTCCACGCTGGTAACAACGTAGGTATCGGTAAAGACCACACTCTATTCGCTCTTACTGAAGGTAAAGTGAAGTTCGAAGTGAAAGGTCCTAAGAACCGTAAGTTTGTAAGCATCGAAGCTGAGTAATTAGGTTTTTACCAAGTTACTTAATAGCTTTAAGCTGAATTCAAAAGCCCTGCCGAATCGGCGGGGTTTTTTATTTATGGCAGTCGACATATCGAAGTTTCTCGTTTCCACCTTATTTGTGGGCTGGGAGCTTAGATCTGTCATCTGCTAAAATTGTCAGATGACAAAGTAGATTTAATCCACGCACGAAGTAGTCGGAGTAAAAGATGAAGTTCGTAGATGAAGCGGTAGTAAAAGTTCAGGCTGGCGACGGCGGTAGCGGCGTTGTGAGTTTCTGGCGTGAAAAGTTCATCACTAAAGGTGGCCCTGATGGCGGTGATGGTGGCGACGGTGGTGATGTTTATATCCAAGCCGATGAAAACCTTAACACTCTGATTGATTATCGTTTCCAGCGCTTCTACGAAGCGGAGCGTGGTGAGAATGGCCGCGGTGGTAACTGTACTGGTAAACGTGGTAAAGACATCGTTCTTCGTGTGCCTGTAGGTACGCGCGCAGTGGATATCCACACAAATGAAATCGTGGCAGAAGTTGCTGAACACGGTAAGAAAGTGATGATCGCAAAAGGCGGTTGGCACGGTCTAGGTAACACGCGTTTCAAATCTTCAGTAAACCGCGCGCCTCGTCAAAGAACATTAGGCACAAAAGGTGAAGTACGTGAAATTCGCCTTGAGCTATTGCTTCTTGCTGACGTTGGTATGCTTGGTCTACCTAATGCAGGTAAATCAACCTTTATCCGCGCAGTCTCAGCAGCAAAACCAAAAGTCGCTGATTACCCATTCACGACGTTGATCCCAAGCTTGGGCGTAGTGAGTGTCGTACCAGAGAAAAGCTTTGTTGTTGCAGACATTCCAGGTCTTATCGAAGGTGCAGCAGATGGCGCTGGTCTTGGTATTCGATTCTTGAAGCACTTAGAGCGTTGCCGAGTGTTGCTGCACATGATCGATATTATGCCAATTGATCAGTCTGATCCGGTGCAAAATGCACTGACGATCATTGATGAGCTAGAGCAATACAGTGAAAAACTGGCAAGCAAGCCACGCTGGTTAGTATTCAACAAAGTTGATTTAATGCCTGAAGAAGAAGCGAATGAGAAGATCCAAGAAATCTTAGACGCACTAGGCTGGGAAGACGAGTACTTTAAGATCTCGGCGATCAATCGTAACGGTACTAAAGAGCTTTGTTACAAATTGGCTGACTTTATGGATAACCTACCTCGCGAAGAGGAAGAAGTGGCTGAAGAAGATAAAGTTAACTTCATGTGGGATGACTACCATAAAGATGCGATGGCGGGTAAAGACGTTATCACTGAAGATGATGACGACGATTGGGATGATTGGGACGATGAAGAAGATGACGGTCACGTTGTCTACGTTCGTGACTAATCAGAACCGTCAAACAATGCCTGTTTGTCTATAATTCATTAAGCCGCAATTTATTTATTGCGGCTTTTTTTGTATCTAAATCATATTTAGATGGTGTGATTTACGGCACAATAGCCGATACGTCGTGATTTTTGAGGGCTAGTTTGGACCTCTCGCGTATGAATGAGCAACACCCTAAAAGGAATTAGACTGATTTATGACTCTAGAAACCATACCGTCTGGAGAGTTGGCGGTATCCACTCAACGATCTATTTCTCGCCTTGTTGCCCAAGCCGGGCAAATGCTACTCGCTCATGGTGCTGAAAGTACTCTGGTGAGCGATATTATGCGCCGTATTGGCCTTGCTTGTGGGGTTAATGAAGTTGCGGTTGCGCTATCAGCCAATGCACTGGTTGTAACGACGGTAATGGATGAACACTGCATCACCACCACCCGAAGTTGTGCCGATCGTGGCATTAATATGCGCGTTATTACGCAAATTCAACGTATCTGCATCATGATGGAGCGTGGGCTGCTCGATGCAACCATGGCGCAGAAAAAGCTGAACGCCATCAGTCCAGAGCGTTACAACCGCTGGTTGGTGGTGTTTATGATTGGCTTGTCATGCGCGGCATTCAGTCATCTGGCAGGTGGTGATTTGGGGGTATTTGTTATGACCTTTTTAGCATCAGCTGGTGGCATGATCGTTCGCCAAGAAATTGGTCATCGTCACTTTAATCCTTTACTGAACTTTGCAGCGACCGCCTTTGTCACGACCTTAATTTCTGCGCAAGCGGAAATCTACCAAATCGGCAATCTGCCCACAGTTGCAATGGCATCGTCGGTATTAATGCTCGTACCGGGTTTCCCATTGATTAACTCGGTGGCAGACATGCTGAAAGGGCACATTAACATGGGTATTGCCCGGTTTGTGATGGCCAGCTTACTGACGTTGGCGACGTGTTTGGGCATTGTTGCTGCGATGAGCGTTACTGGAATTTGGGGGTGGGCAATCTAATGAGTTTGTTTGAGTTGATGCTTGGCCTGCTGAATGACATGTTTTTCGCTGCGATTCCCGCTGTTGGATTTGCACTGGTTTTTAACGTACCACAAAGAGCTTTAGTGTATTGCGCTGTTGGCGGCGCGATTGGACACGGCAGCCGTTATTTGATGATGCAGTTTGGTATTCCCATTGAATGGGCGACCTTTTTTGCCGCGACGCTAGTTGGGATGATTGGTGTGTACTGGTCTCGCCGCTTTCTCGCGCACCCAAAAGTGTTCACTGTGGCAGCTTTGATCCCGATGGTACCTGGCGTGTTTGCTTACAAAGCAATGATAGCCATGGTTGAGATCAACCATATTGGTTATTCACCTGAGCTCGTTGCAACTTGTATGGAGAACTTTCTTAAGGCCATGTTTATTATTGCAGGCTTAGCGGTTGGCTTGGCAGTTCCAGGGTTACTTTTTTATCGAAGAAGACCAATTGTTTAGGCGATCGTTTGTTCTAAAGTGTTATTTAGGTATAATTTGCGCTCAAATTTCTTCAAGGTAAAGTATTTCTATGATTAGCATGATTGCGGCAATGGCACATAACGGTGCTATTGATAAAGAAAAGCCAATGATCATCGGTAACAATAACTCAATGCCTTGGCACCTTCCTGCAGACTTTGCTTGGTTCAAAGAACATACACTAGGTAAGCCTGTGGTCATGGGGCGTAAGACTTTTGAGTCAATTGGTAAAGCTCTACCAAATAGGCTCAATATAGTCATTACCAGAGACCCATCTTATGCAGCAGAAGACGTAATAGTAGTGAGCTCTACTTTAGAGGCGCTAGAAGCTGCCAAAGGTCATGATGAGGTTATGATTATCGGCGGTGGTAGTATCTATGAAGCATTTCTTGATAAAGCTGATAAGTTGTATCTAACTTTTATTGATGCTGATGTTGAGGGAGATACTCAATTTCCTCAATGGGATGATGAATTCCAAGAAACGTACACTAGAGAATATCAAGCTGATGAGAAAAACGCTTATAACATGCGTTTTACGATTTTAGAAAAATAATCAAATTGAGCCGAACAAGAAAAGCACCGCAAATGCGGTGCTTTTTGTTTTCTAGTCCGGCAATCAGAGCCGTTAACTGAGTGCTTCTTGAGTGAAGACTTGCTTATCTTCCCAACGGATCATGGTCAGGCTTCCGCCCCAAACACAGCCAGTATCTAGCCCGATGACTTCGTTGTTCATATAACCTTGCAGTGCAGCCCAGTGCCCAAAGAGCACCGCTTTGTTTAAGTGGATACGTTTAGGCACCTCAAACCATGGAATAAGTTCGTTACCGGAAACTTGTTGCGGTGGCAATTTACAATCCATATCCAAACGACCATCAGGGAAACAAAAGCGCATCCGCGTAAAAGCATTGATAATATAACGGTATCGGTCCAAACCCTGTAGAGAGTCATCCCAGGAATCAGGTTGATTGCTGTACATGTTTTTTAATAGCCAAGGCAGCTCTTCACTTTGGATGATGCGCTCAACTTCACGGGCACACTTTCTCGCTGTTTTTAGATTCCACTGCGGTGATATGCCAGCGTGACACATCACGAACTCGTCATGCTCGGCCATTAGAGGTTGCTGAGCTAGCCATGTCAGTAGTTCCTCTTTGTCAGGGGCCGTGAAAATAGGTGCGGTTCTATCTTTGTCTTTGACCTTTTTTATCCCGTGAGCCACTGCGAGAAGGTGAAGGTCGTGATTACCAAGCACCACGATTGCGCTTGCGCCAAGTGACTTCACAAAGCGTAACGTTTCTAGTGATTTAGGCCCTCTGGCGACCAAATCACCAGCAAGCCAAAGTTGGTCTTTTTTCGCAGAGAAAGATACTTTTTCTAGTAATCGCTGCAATTCATCAAAACAGCCTTGGATGTCACCAACAATATAGGTAGCCACTGAATCTCCAATTTACTAATTTAAAACATTTGGAACAGCCAAGCGAAATGGTTCGATTTCGGTGATGAACTCTTGCCCTTTCTCATCCAGCATTTTGTAGTGTCCTTGCATAACGCCGACAGGGGCTTCTAACGCGGTTCCGCTACTGTACGTGTATTCATCATTGCTTGGAATAAAGGGCTGCTGGCCTACCACTCCGTCACCTTCAACCGTCATTTGCTTGCCATTCGAGTCTGTGATTAGCCAGCGGCGGCTCACTAACTGTACGGTTTGTTGGCTAAGGTTTTTGATGGTGATGATATAAGCGAAAACGTAGCGTTGTAGCTCTGGGTTGGACTGTTCTTCGATGTATTTGGTGTGAACTTGAATTTTGATGCAAGGTTGAATGACGTCCATGTGCACTCCTCAGAAACGTAATATCCCAATAATAATAAGCCAAACCTACAAGGGTTTGGCTCATTGTTTGAGTTCTTAGTGCTGCGGGTTATCCGCAAGCCAGTTCGCCATTGCGACGAATTGTTCTAGCGTCAGGTTCTCTGGACGCATGCTTGGATTAACACCTAGCTCTTCTAGTACTTCTGTGCTTAACAACGATTTGTAGCAGTTACGAACTGTTTTACGACGTTGGTTAAAGCCTTCACGACAAACGCGATCGAGCAAACGCAGATCTTTCGCCGGGCATGGCAGCTCTTCGTAAGGCACTAAACGAACAACGGCAGAGTCCACTTTCGGTGGTGGAACGAATGCCGTTGGCGGTACTTCCAGTACTGGTACCACTTTACAGTAGTACTGAGCCATTACCGTTAAACGGCCGTAAGCTTTGCTGCCAGGGCCGGCGGCTAAGCGGTTTACCACTTCTTTTTGCAGCATAAAGTGCATGTCTTGAATGTCTTTATGGAACTCAAAAAGGTGGAACATCAATGGTGTAGAGATGTTGTATGGCAAGTTACCAAAAATGCGCAGCTTGTTGTTTGGCTTCACTAGTTGAGTGAAGTCAAAACGCATAGCGTCACCCTCATGGATGGTCAACTTATCTGCCAGTTCAGGGTGAGTACGTAGGCGTTCCGCCAGATCGCGGTCTAATTCGATAACTGTGAACTTATCTACTTCACGACCTACTGGCTCAGTGATTGCACCAAGACCAGGACCGATTTCAACCAGGTTTTGACCTGGTTTTGGGTTAATCGCTGATACGATTCCATCAATAATGTATGGATCGTTCAGGAAGTTTTGACCAAAACGTTTACGCGCTTTGTGTCCTAAATGGACATCATTTCTCATTGTTTCTTCTCTACCAAATCTATCGCATGCGTGAGCGCTGTTCGGAAACTCCCTGTATCCGCTTGACCTGTCCCTGCCAGATCTAATGCAGTACCGTGGTCCACCGATGTTCTAATAAAAGGTAGACCAAGAGTAATATTTACTGAACGACCAAAGCCTTTGTATTTTAATACTGGCAATACTTGATCATGGTACATGCCTAAAACAGCATCAGCATCATTTAAATATTTTTCATTGAAAATGGTATCAGCCGGCAGAGGGCCGATCAGGTTGATACCTTTTTCTTGTCGAATTTTTTCCAGTGTCGGAGTGATGGTCTCGATCTCTTCACGACCTAAGCAGCCATCTTCGCCAGCATGAGGGTTAAGCCCGCAAACGTAGATGTTTGGTTGTGCGATAGCAAACTTTTCTACAAGGTCTTTATGAAGAATATCGATGATTTTTTCTAATCGCTCTTCGGTGACAGCTTTGGACACATAAGCTAAAGGAATATGTGTTGTAACCAGCGCCACGCGTAGTCCTTCCGTTGCTAGCATCATTACGACTAGCGGCGTTTGTGACTTCTCGGCGAAAAATTCAGTATGACCACTGAATGCAACACCTGCGCGATTAATCACCCCCTTATGAACAGGGCCGGTGACAATAGCATCAAATTCATCATTCATACAGCCTAAAGCCGCTCTTTCTAGCGTTTTTAGTACATAGTGGCCATTCGCTTCATTGAGCTCGCCTGCGACCGCAGGTTCCGATATTTGGATATGGTCAACGATAAGCGTGCCCGCTTTTTGTGCTTTAGGTGCTTCTTCTGGATTGTAATCAGACAGTTGGACTTCGATGCCAAGCTGCTTGGCTCGCTCCGTCAGCATATTCTTATCGGCACAGACGACAATTTGGTGCGCCCAATCTTCTTTCGATAGGGCAAGCACTAAGTCTGGGCCGATACCCGCAGGTTCCCCTGCGGTTACGACAATTCTACGAATTGTATTAGTTGTCATTGTTGTCATCCACGATTTCAACAAACGCACTTGCGCGTAGCTCTTGCATCCATGCGCCCGCTTCTTCATTAAATTTACGGTTAAATAGAATACGGTAAGCTTTGTTCTTCATCGCTGAGTCAGTACGGTCAACTTGGCGAAGATCCAACACTTCAACGATATGCCAGCCGTGAACGGTTTTGAACGGTTCGCTGATTGAGCCAACTGGCAGAGTTTCTACTTGGTGCTTGAATTCTGGCACGTAAAGATCTGGTGTTTGATAACCTAGTTCACCGTCTTGTGCTGCCGAGCCAGGATCTTGACTGTATTGTGTTGCCAATTGAGCGAACGTTGCTTCACCGGCTTTGATGCGGCGTACAAATTCATTCAGTTGCTTCTTCGCCCCTTCGTCGCTCAGAATCACTGTTGGTTTAATCAAAATATGACGCGCATTTACTTCCGTTACCGCAACCGTTTCTAGGCCTTTTACATCCTCTATTTTTAGGATGTGGAAACCAACGCCACTACGGAATGGACCAATAATGCTGCCTTTGTTTTGCATCTTGATCTGATCAGCAAAGATGGTTGGCATCTCTTCTTTACGCATCCATCCCCAATCACCACCCTGTAAAGCTTTAGGACCTTTTGAGTAGGTGTAGGCCATCTCCGTAAAGTCTGCACCTTCGTTTAGCTTTTTCGCGAGCGCTTTAGCTTCTGCTTCTACAGCTGACTTTTCTTTATCGTCAGAGAAGCGCAGTTGAATGTGTCCAATTTTGTATTGAACAGTCGCATTGGTTTCTTGTGATAGTTGCTCAGCAAGGCTATCGACCTCTGCTGGAAGGATATTAATACGGCGACGAACCAGTGCATTGCGAGCTTCTGATGCGGCGATTTCCTTACGAATTTGTTCGCGGAATTCTGGGTAACTTAAACCTTCACTTTCTACAGAAGCAGCGAGTTGTTCTACCGATTGCTCATTATTACGTGCGATCTCTGCAATCGCTTGGTTTAAACGGTTGTCGTCAATACGCACACCAATACGGTCTGCTTCTTGGCCTTGCAACGTATCAATGATAAGTTTTTCAACGACTTGTTCTTTTAACACGCTGGTAGAAGGTAAGCTCTTTCCACTTTGACGAGCGTTGGCTTGCAGCGTTTTCATCGCTGTTTCGATGTCGCTTTGTAGAACTACACCGTCATTCACGATGACCGCAACCTTATCGAGCTCTACTGGTGCTGCAACCGCTCCGCAAGAGAGTAGGGTCGTGAATAAGATTGATTTCCAAATTTTCATTTAAAATTCCGTCAGTATTTTTGAATAGGCGTCTTATTCATTTAAGACGCCTATTTTGATTAATTGTTCAGATAGAATGGGCGGCCGTACTTAATCGCGTTGTCAGAACCATCCAGTTCTTTGACAGCAGTGTCTTCACGCTGGTTGGTCGCAAAGCCTTGAATACCGAAGTTAACGCTGAAGTTATTTTCGTATTCAGGTGATGCCCCGGTGCTGCCGATAGCTTGGTCTTCCCAACCAAGCAATTGGTTTGAGTAAGTGACGCCAATGTACCAACAGTCAGATTGGTAACGTAGGCTCGCTAACCATTCTAGGTCCGCATTTTCATTGAGGTCGTAGTAGTATTGACCACTCGCAGACCAGTTCGGGTTGAACTCGTAGGCCGCTACAATACCTGCTTGAGAAATACCTTTACGAGTAATTGTGTCTAGGTTTTCGAGAATGATCGTATCTTCGATGTATTCACGCGTAACGTAGCGATAGTTACCCTGAATAAAGCCGCCGTTGAATTGGTATTCCAAGGTACTGTTTGCCAACTGCATGGAGCTCAAATCAATATCGTATTGAATTCCACCGTGATAGAACAAGTAATCGTTGTAGTTGAAATCAGCTTCAATCGCCCATGATGAGTAATTGGTGGTCTCATCCGGAAGATTTGGGCTGTTGCTCAGTTTGGTCTTTTTATCGAAGTAGTAAATCTGACCAAATGAAACGTTAAGACGCTCTTTATAGTCATCATCAAAGAAGCGAGTACTCGCACCGTAGCTTAACTGGTTCGCCGAGGCGATTTTATCAATGCCACTGTACTTACGACTGCGGAATAGCCCGTAGTAGTCGGTTTGTAGCAAGGTGGTATCGTAGTTGTAGATGTTGGTTTGATCTTCTTCAGGTACGTACAAGTACTGCAGCTGAGGCTCCAGTGTTTGTGTGTAGCCCTTGATCCAGCTTGTATCTCGCTCTAAGTAAAGTTGCGCATGCGTACGGAACTCAGGAATAACACGAGAAACTTCATCATCCAACTGGTTTTGCAAGTTTACATCAGTCAAACCCGTTAAGTCTTGAGAGTAATACGTAGAGAGCACACGCGCTTCTGTTGTCCACGTTGCCCATGAGTTTGAGAGTGGTAATGTAAGCCCTGGTTCAATGTGAACACGGGTCGCATTTGGTCGCGCAGCATCGCTCGTATCGAAGCGGCTGACTTGGCTCTTCACGTCAAAGTTAAGGTAGTCTCCCCATAACGGCGTGTAGTAGTTCAAGTCTAACTGAGGAAGCAGGCGATAAGGGCGGTTCTCTTCTTTCAATAAGATTTGGAAGTCACGAACGGTTAACGAGGCATCCCAGAAGTCAGAACGATATTGTACTTGTCCTTCTTGAACCAGTTGACCATCTTCACGGTTACCAATGTCGGAGTCGAGATCGAGGAAGTAATCAATATCACTCACTTTTGAGTAATCGACTTTGACTATCCACTGTTTATTGATGATACCGTCGTGTTTAACTTGGTAGCCCCAACGAGACTCGTCCTGATATTTGCGATCACTATTGAGGTATTCGCCTTTGATTTCTCCATTTCCCCAACCATCTGTTAGGTAGCGGAAATCAGTATCGAGTTTTGTACCACGTTGCTGCATATAGAGCGTGGTGAGTGTCATGTCATATTGAGGCGCGATGTTCCAATAGAATGGCACCTCGACTTCCATACCATCACTAGAACCGTACGATAAAGAAGGGAAGAGGAAACCCGTTTTACGCGTATCTCCAATTGGCATGGTTAGATACGGCACATAGAAAACAGGCACATCTAACACTTCAAATCGAGGGTGGTGCAGCGTCGCTGTCTCTTCATCTTGGTCAACGTCAATACCTGATGCCACTAAACGCCATGAATTATCGCCTTGAGGGCACGATGTGATAGAGCCGTCTTCGAGTTCATAAACCGACTGACCTGTACGCGCGATGTATGCTGCTGTGCCTCGACCTTGTTGGCAAAGGAACTGATAATCGGTGTTCTCCAGTGAAAACGTGTCTTGGTTGATGTCATTAGTAACACGATCAGATCGAGCTTTGACTTGGCCGTCATTGAAAGTCACGTTGCCTTCGGCAACCACGACGTTGTCTTGTTGGTGCAGCGTTACTCTATCTGCGGTGATTTTCTTCTGGCCTTGGGTGACTTGTACATTACCTGAGTACTGAGCTTTGTCACCATTGATGGCTTGCAGGGTGTCAGCTTCTACCACTACTGGGGTATTAAGAGCGTCCTCCTCGCCACTGGTATCGACCAAACATTGATCTGTGGCGGGCATTTCCTGCACACTATCATGGATATTCGCTTCAGCTTGAGTGGTGGGTACAAACAAGGCGGTGCTGATAGAGGCCGCTAAACATGTGCGGGAGAAATGTTGCATTGAATTGAACTTTCCTGTGTCACTACTACTCGATGGCTATAGGGCTTGTTGTACCCTAGCGTAATAGCCAAATGAATCAACTATAGTCGCATTTATCCCAGCGTATTGATTCACTGTGGCATAATGACGACAAAATAGCTGCAAAGATAAGCAGGCGAAATGGCCTAGCCGAAATAAAACTAATTCCATTATCATAAAGGAAATCGTTGCATCCGGCACTATAAGACCGCCGTCGTCGATAAAAATTCATTGATAGAGAACACATAATGCATATTTTTGGCAAAATTCTGGGTGCCTTTTTTGGCTTGTTACTTGGCGGGCCGCTAGGTTTACTCTTTGGCTTATTTATTGGCCATCAATTCGATAAAGCACGTCGCTTGAGTCAAGCCGGGTTCTCTACTGGCGGCTTTGGAAAAGGGCCAAGTCAAGCTCAGCGCCAAGAAGAGTTTTTTAAAGCGGCGTTTGCGGTAATGGGACATGTGGCAAAAGCGAAAGGCCAAGTCACCAAAGAGGAAATCCAACTGGCTTCAGCCATGATGGACCGCATGAATTTGCATGGCGAACAGCGTCGCGCAGCGCAAGACGCGTTTCGTGAAGGTAAAGACAGCGACTTTCCGTTAGAAGATGTTCTTGTTCGTGTGAAAATATCGACAGCTGGTCGCTTTGACTTGTTGCAATTTTTCTTAGAGCTGCAAATCTCGGCGGCCTTTGCAGATGGCTCGATCCACCCGAGTGAACGAAATGTACTACACAAGATTGCACGTGGTTTGGGTTTCTCTTCTGAGCAATTAGAGCGTCGTTTGCAAATGCAAGAAGCCGCATTTCGTTTCCAAAGCCAGGGCGGTTTTCATGGTCAGCATCAAGGCCAATCTTCTGGTGGTAGCTGGCAACAAGCTTCACAAGCAGATCAACTGGCTGACGCGTACAAAATTCTGGATGTGTCTTCAGATGCCGACAGTAAAACCGTCAAGCGTGCTTATCGTAAATTGATGAACGAGCATCACCCGGACAAATTGATGGCTAAAGGTTTACCACCAGAGATGATGAACGTCGCGAAAGAGAAATCTCAAGAGATTCAAAACGCTTACGATCTTATTAAGAAGGTTAAAGGCTTTAAGTAGTCGGACGTTTTCTATCAAACATTTGGATGTAAAAAAGGGCACTCAGTGCCCTTTTTTTCATGTCTTAGTCTTTGAGTTGCCGGTGTCTTTAGCTTTTGGCCTATTATGTCCCTAATGCTAATTGACCTCACATCCCCCCAGTTTAGTTGGCTTGATTCAAGTCCCAATCGTATTCGTATTTCACTTTGCCAGAGAAATTTTTGTATTGCGGTGCGTACTTTGCGATGTGTTTGAAGATTTGTTTTTCTCCACCAAAGTCCGTTGCAAACCAATCATAAATGGAAGACAGCTGTGCCGTGTTTCCTTGGATAGATACGCCTTTGTTGCTGTTAATAAACGTTCTGGCAGCACTTTCAAGTAAGGCTTCAGTGTTTTCGGCAGTGAATGCTTGAGCTTGTAGGTTAGGGCATCCCAAACTTGCACAATTTACGGCGTAATGCGTTCTTGGGTCATTCCAAATTGGACGCAAAATTCGATGTTCAATATCGTTTAAAGTTAGATCCTTGCCGTTGACCACGACCACATCGTCTCCCCAAGGACCAAAGCTAAATAAGCCACCCAGCTTGGTGATGGATTCGACGGGATAGTTATCCAAAATAAGGTCAACCGTGATGGCGTTGTAAAGGTTCACCCAATAGGCGTATTGCTCTGCTTGGTTGTACTGCAATGGATCGAGTTTTACCAGTCGTCGGATGTACTGCTTTAACTTCGCTTTGTCGGAAGCCGTGACTTTGCTATAGCGGAACAAAGTATTCTCACCTTGTTCAACCAAGTAATTGTCTAACAGTTGTTGCCATTCCTGGTGCGAAATGTGTGTTTGGTTGGCCTGATTCGATTGTTGCCAATACGGCCACAAGTCAGATTTAGGAGCAGCGAACGCCGAGAAAGAAACCAGAGCACACAATAGCAATAACAGACGCTTCATAGAGATACCTTTGAATGAGATATTGTTGATAGTGTAGACCTGTTTAGTGCTTGTTTTCTTTCAGTAATCAGTAATCAGTAATCAGTAATCAGTAATCAGTTATCTGTTGCCTTTATTCTCCGTCATTCCGAGGAGCATAAGCGACAGCAGGAATCTAATCCCCACAAACGCTTGAGTGAAGAAAGTATGAATCTGCACAGTGCACACTCTGGCAGTCGATCCTGCATCACGCTCCTTCGCCGCTGTTCAGGATGACGAATTTCAACAGAGGCGTTCGGTATTCCGTAAGTAAAGCGCTATAAAATCAGTCACCTAAAACATTAAAAGGGCCGACAATTGCCAGCCCTTGATTTGTGTATTTACTAATGCGTTTTAACGCAAGAAGCTTGGGATATTCGCTTCGTATTCCGCAATTTTGTCCTCGTGTTGAAGCGTTAGCCCAATATTGTCTAAACCATTTAACAAACAGTGACGACGGAACTCATCAATTTCAAAGCTGTACTCTTTGCCGTTGGCACGAACCACATTCGCTTCTAGGTCGACCTCGACTTCTGCACCTTCATTTGCCTCAACAAACTGGAAGATTTCATCCACTTCTTGTTCAGTCAAACGAACTGGCACCATTTGGTTGTTGATCGAGTTGCCGTAAAAGATATCGGCAAAGCTTGGTGCGATCATCGCTTTTATGCCGTAATCCGCCAGTGCCCACGGTGCGTGCTCGCGAGATGAGCCACAGCCGAAGTTTTCACGAGCCAGCAAGATAGACGCGCCTTGGTAGCGTGGGGCGTTCATCACGAACTCTGGATTTGGTTGTTCGCCAGCATCGTCTAGGAAGCGCCAGTCATGGAACAAGTGTTTACCAAAGCCTAGGCGGGAGACCTTTTGTAGGAACTGCTTTGGAATGATGGCATCAGTATCAACGTTCGCTGCATCTAGAGGAACAACTAAGCCTGTGTGTTGTTTAAAGCCTGACATTTGTTTGCTCCTTAGTCTAGTTCACGAATATCTACAAAGTGACCAGCAATTGCTGCTGCCGCTGCCATCGCAGGGCTCACTAGGTGGGTACGGCCATCACGACCTTGACGGCCTTCAAAGTTACGGTTTGAAGTAGACGCACAACGTTCATGTGGACCCAAACGGTCGTTGTTCATTGCTAGACACATCGAGCAACCTGGTAGGCGCCACTCAAAGCCCGCCTCTTTAAAGATGACATCTAGGCCTTCTGCTTCCGCCTGCGCTTTTACTTGCTCAGAGCCAGGAACGATTAGCGCTTGAACGTGAGACGCGACTTTGCGACCTTTCGCGACTTCCGCCGCTGCGCGCATGTCTTCGATACGTGAGTTAGTACAAGAGCCAACGAAGACTTTATCGACGTTGTAATCAGACAATGACTTGCCTGCTTCTAGACCCATGTAAGCCAGAGCTTTTTCTGCCGATGCTTTTTCTACTGGGTCAGCAAAGCTTTCTGGTGCTGGGATCGGTTGGTCTACCGCGATAACCTGGCCTGGGTTAGTACCCCAAGTGACTTGTGGTTTGATATCCGCTGCGTTTAGTGTCACGACCGCATCAAACTGAGCGTCATGGTCCGTTTTTAATGTCTTCCAGTATTCTACTGCTGCATCAAAGTCGGCACCTTGAGGTGAGAATTTACGGCCTTTGATGTATTCGAACGTGGTTTCATCTGGCGCAATCAAACCGGCTTTCGCACCTAGCTCAATTGCCATGTTACATACGGTCATGCGGCCTTCCATTGAAAGGTCTGTGATCGCTTCACCACAGAATTCAACTACGTAGCCTGTACCGCCTGCTGCTGTGGTTTCACCGATGATGGCTAGCACGATATCTTTCGCCGTGATGCCCGGAGCCACTTTGCCTTTCACTTCGATCTTCATCGTTTTAGCGCGCGCTTGTTTTAGCGTTTGAGTTGCTAATACGTGCTCAACTTCAGAGGTACCAATACCAAATGCTAGAGAGCCGAATGCACCGTGTGTAGCCGTGTGCGAGTCACCACAAACAATCGTCATACCCGGTAGGGTAATGCCAAGTTCTGGACCCATAACGTGCACAATACCTTGGTATTTATGGTTGATGTCGTAAAGCGTAACGCCAAACTCTTCACAGTTTTTCGATAGCGTTTCCATCTGGATACGCGCCATCTCACCGGATGCGTTGATATCTTTAGTGGTTGTCGAAACGTTGTGGTCCATGGTGGCAAAAGTTTTGCTGACCTGACGCACTTTGCGACCTTTTTCACGCAAGCCGTCAAATGCTTGCGGAGACGTCACTTCATGTACCAAGTGACGGTCGATGTACAAGATAGGGTTTTCCCCTTCTGCTGCGACGGCAACGTGTGCGTCGTAGACTTTTTCGTATAGTGTTTTGCCCATTGTTTGCTTCCTTTCCTCGTTATCCTTGTTGCTTTGTTTTAGCACCAATGACTTAGAGGTAAGTCATTGGTGGATAGAGGATTTAGTATTTATTATGAATCTGTTCTGTATTACGAGTTTAAGATGTACTCAGCGATCTTATCGCCCATCTCTGATGTTGTAAGTGCCGGGTTGTTGCCTGCAAGGTCGCCTGTTAGCTCGCCAGCTGAAAGTGCTTTCGACACCGCTGCTTCGATGTCTTGTGCTGCGGCTTCTTCGCCAAGGCTATAACGTAACATCAGTGCCGCAGATAGGATTTGCGCCACTGGGTTAGCGATGTTCTTACCTGCGATATCTGGTGCACTGCCGCCTGCTGGCTCGTACAGACCGAATTTGCTTTCGTTTAGGCTCGCTGAAGGCAACATACCCATAGAGCCAGTGATCATTGCGCACTCATCAGAAATGATGTCGCCGAAGATGTTTGAACACAGCATTACGTCGAACTGAGCTGGGTCTTTGATAAGCTGCATGGTTGCGTTGTCGATGTACATGTGTGATAGCTCGACATCTGGGTAATCTTTTGCGATTTCTTCGACTACTTCACGCCATAGAATAGAGCTTTGTAGAACGTTCGCTTTGTCGATAGAGCACACTTTCTTGCGACGTAGACGAGCAGACTCAAAAGCGATTTTTGCAATACGTTCGATCTCAAAGCGGTGGTACACCTCAGTATCAAACGCTTTTTCTGTCGCGCCTTCGCCTTCACGGCCTTTTGGTTGACCGAAATAGATACCACCAGTCAGTTCACGGACCACAACGATGTCAAAACCACGGCCTGAGATGTCAGCACGAAGTGGTGAGAAAGCTTCCAGGCCTGCGTGGATTTGCGCTGGGCGTAGGTTACAAAACAGTTGGAAGTGTTTGCGTAGTGGTAGTAGGGCACCGCGTTCAGGTTGGTCATTTGGTGGCAAGTGTTCCCACTTCGGACCGCCAACTGAACCGAATAGGACTGCATCAGACTCTTCACACGCTTTTACTGTGCTTTCTGGAAGTGGAGAGCCGTGATTATCGATCGCGATGCCGCCTACATCATGCTCGTCACGCTCAAACGCAATACCATGCTTCTTTTCGATAGCATCCAATACTTTGTGTGCTTGCGCCATTACTTCCGGGCCGATGCCGTCACCGGGTAGGACGGCAATTTTGTATGATTTGTCTGTCATGTTAATCCTTTAAGTTTTCTAATTTTGAGCTTAATTATTTCAACGAGCGTGTTCTTTCCTGAGCCATGCAGCCCGGTTGTTATTACACAGTCGCAATCTTTTTCTGCTTCATTTCTTCTATTTTGTCTGCACGGTGGATGCTATTAATAACGTGCAATAGTGCTTGACCGGAAGCTTCAACGATATCGGTGGAAACGCCCGTGCCGTGGTATTTACGACCTTTGTAGTTGGCAATGATGTCAGCTTGACCCAAACCATCTTCACCTTCGCCTTTCGCTGTTAGGTCGAATTTATCCAGTACGATGTCGTAGCCTGTCACGCGGTAGATACATTGGTATAGCGCATCAACTGGGCCATTACCGACTGCCGCTTCACACATTTCTTCATCGCCACATTGCATTTTGATGCTGGTGGTGGCCATTACGCTGCCCGATTGCACGCTTAGGTAGTTCAGTTTGTAGAAGTCATCTTCTTCACGCAGGTTCGAGAAGTGCATTAGGGCCTCTAGATCGTAATCGAACACTTGGCCTTTGCGGTCGGCAAGTTTCAAGAAGTCCGCGTATAGAGCGTCTAGGTTGTACTCGTCCTCGTTGTATCCCATGGTGTCCATGTGGCTCTTCACGGCTGCGCGACCACTACGGCTGGTTAGGTTTAGTGCTTGGTTTTTAAGGCCAATCGACTCAGGGGTCATGATTTCGTAGGTATTCTTATTCTTTAACATGCCATCCTGGTGGATACCTGAAGAGTGGCTAAAGGCATTCGCGCCCACAATCGCTTTGTTGCTCTGAATTGGCATGTTGCATAACTGGCTCACCAATTTACTGGTGCGGTGAATTTCATCATGTTTAATGCCAGTGTGAACGCCCAAGAACTCTTGACGCGTCTTGATGATCATTGCGATCTCTTCAAGTGAACAGTTACCCGCTCGCTCACCAATGCCATTGATGGTGCCTTCTATCTGACGCGCGCCGGCTTGAACTGCGGCAATAGAGTTGGCAACTGACATCCCCAAGTCGTCGTGACAGTGAACGGAGATGATCGCTTTATCAATGTTTGGAACGCGGTTGAAAAGGGTTTGAATAATGCCACCAAACTCGCTTGGTACTGTGTAGCCAACGGTATCTGGAATGTTGATTGTGCTCGCACCTGCATTGATGGCAGCTTCTACCATGCGACATAGGTTATCGATAGGAGTACGCCCTGCATCTTCACAAGAAAACTCGACATCATCGGTGTAGTTACGCGCATGTTTAACGGCGTTGACTGCCATTTCTAGTACATCGTCGTAGCTGCGGCGTAGTTTGTCTTCTACGTGAATGGTGGAAGTGGCTAAAAACGTGTGAATACGGAATTGGTCGGCCACTTTTAATGCTTCAGCGGCGACATCAATATCTTTCGCAACGGCACGCGAAAGGGCACAAACTCGACTGTTTTTGATGTTTTTTGCAATGGTTTGTACCGACTCGAAATCACCAGGTGAAGAGATTGGGAAGCCAGCTTCGATAACATCAACGCCGAGTCTTTCCAGCGCATAGGCAATTTGCAGTTTTTCTTTAACCGTCAAGCTTGCTGACAACGCTTGCTCGCCATCACGCAATGTGGTGTCGAATATAATGACCTGATCGTTCATGTTTGCTTCCTTCCTGATTTCTGCACTTTCGTGCAAGTTAATCGTTTACTTCCAGTATTTAGATATAAAAAAACCCGCATTCTCATGCGGGTTCTTAGAAATTGGTGTGGTTATTTTTCTTCCACAGCCTACCCGCGCGAACTGGCCACGATCAGGAGGAGGCTAAGCAGAATAGAAAAATGAGCTGACATAGGTTGTTAAGCTTTCCACATAATTAAGTTAACAAATTAGTACCGCACTCCATGAAGCGCGTCAACCCTAAAGTCGATTTTTTATTCATATCGGATGAGTCTTTTCGTTTGCTTGAGAAAAATGATGCACTAAGTGAAACGGCATGGTGCGATAGAAACGTGCTAGAAGAGGCAAGTTCTCATCAAGTTTGCAACGTTTCATTACCAAAACAAACATTGGGATTGCGACTTGTCACACAAAGGCCCGAATTGTTTGGCAAAAGTTTTGAATGACCATTTATAGTAGTGCAGTTGCACTAGGTAAAAAGAAGGGTTAAGGAATAATGAGGTTAGCAAAACAATTTGGACGTTCAGCCGCAGTAATTACTCTGGTCAGCTTATCGGGTTGTCAGCTGTTTCAATCTCAAACCTATATGGCAGAGGTTTCCCCTGTTGCTATTAATGATCACTCTCAGAGTGTCATGGTGATTAATGATCAAATGGATCGATTCTTGAGCTACGAGGGACGTGAGTCGTTTTTGAATCAAATGCTCGTTGCTCTTGAGTCGGACAGTCGAGATAAATTTAAAGGCAAAGATCCGGAAACCTTTTCGTGGTGGAAGATCCGAGTGCAACCTAGTGAGAAACTACAAGCGGAAGTCTTCCGACCAACAGCTGACGGTGTGGATACCTCAAACCCCGTTGAGTTTATGGATGTCTCCTATCGCTCTAAGACCACATTAAACCTGCGATCCAAGCCGAGCCTAGAAGGAGAAAAGCTTGGCGTGTTATCGAAAGGGGAAGTTTTTAATGTGTTGGCAAAAGTGGTGGATCAACCTTGGTTTCTCGTTGAACAGAAAGGCGTGATAAAAGGTTATGTCCATAAGGATTATGCGCGCAGCAATGTGGTAAATCGTGACATTCTATCGACACAGCCTAATCCTCTTTTAGAGTCTGCTTCGAGCACAACTGAGCAAACGGGCATCGAGCATGAACTGTCAGGAAATTACACTTGCCGCTCCCTTAGCTACGAGCTAACAAAAGATGGCGACATGACGATGGGCTCTTTGCGCGCCTGTCGTAAGAAGAGAAAGGTCTGGTACATCGATACGCCTCAACCGCAGCAAGCAAACCCTTCTTAATCGTTCTCTCCTACGATTGTGCTCAATAGATCATTGGGCACACTCTAATTTGGCATTTGTCATTAATTGTCCAAACTCCCGTCATGCAGTTGTCACCTAAACCTCCTACTTTTCACACAACGGCGTTGTCAAAGTAAGGAAAGGCCACATGCGAACCATAGAGACAATTACACAGCCAATTGCAACCATTGCTAAGTTTGATTTAGCGCTCTCTAGTGTTTGTCTTAAGCACCGTTTTAATCAGCAAGTTGCCAACATCAGTAAAGGAGTCTCCCACAGTGGTGACGGACATCTGTACTTGGTGCTAGGTTTATTAGCTTGGTATTTAGATAAAGAGCAGGGAGTTTGGTTTTTACTGGCGGGTTTACTTGCTTTTGCCATCGAGTTGCCAATTTATTGGACGCTGAAAAACAGTTTTAAGCGTCGTCGCCCTGAAGAACTCAGTGCACTCCTTCCTGCTTTTATTACCCCCTCTGATCGCTATAGCCTGCCTTCAGGACACACTGCCGCTGCGTTTGTCATGGCGACGCTGATTGATCATTTCTATCCGAGCCTAGGCGTTGCTGCATTCTTTTGGGCAAGTTTAATCGGAACTGCGCGAATCTTATTGGGGGTGCACTTTTTTACCGATGTCATCATTGGTGCACTGCTAGGTAGCCTTTGTGGTGGGTTAGCGATTGCGATGCTGGGAGGCTAATTGATGAAAATCTTATACGGTGTTCAAGGTACAGGAAACGGACATATTGCGCGTGCGAGGGCGATGAGTCATGCGTTTAAAGAGCACGATGTTGAGGTCGACTTTTTGTTTTCTGGACGAGCGCCTGAAAAGTACTTTTCAATGGAAGCGTTTGGCGATTATCAGACTCGCCGAGGCTTCACCTTTATCACTGAAAAAGGTTCGGTGAACTATGCGAAAACAGCATTGAGTAACAATTTGGTGCAATTTTGCAAAGAAGTTAAACAGCTTGATTTGTCGTCCTACGATCTCGTGCTCAATGATTTCGAGCCTGTTACGGCATGGGCGGCAAAACAACAAAATAAGCCGTCGATTGGTATCAGTCATCAAAATGCTTTCCGTTATCCAGTGCCGTTAAAGGGAGCGAGTTGGTTAGACAAATCCGTCATTGAATACTTTGCGCCTTCTCAACACCACCTTGGTTTGCATTGGCATCATTTTGACCAGCCTTTGTTGCCGCCAATTGTACATACCGTCGATAGCCAAGCAGAAAATGACGATTTTGTTTTGGTGTATCTACCGTTCGAATCTATTGAAGACATCTCTGATTTATTGTTCCACTTTAATCAACAAGCGTTTATCTGTTATCACCCCGATGTGATCGAATGTGAGCAAGTGGAAAACATAGAATTACGCCCTTTATGCCACAGCAACTTTCAGCATCATTTACATCGCTGTAGTGGTGTCATTGCCAATGGTGGATTCGAGCTCCCTTCGGAAGCTCTGTCTCTAGGAAAAAAATTATTGCTTAAGCCACTCGCAGGTCAGTTTGAGCAACAAAGCAATGTCGCGACCTTAGAAGACTTAGGACTTGCGATGTCGATGGAGAGCTTAGATATTTCCGCAGTACGCCAGTGGCTAAAGGAGCAACAAGCCGAAAGTGTGAAATACCCAGATGTTGCTCAGGCCATTGTCCATTGGGTATTGCAAGGAGCGTGGGATTCACAAGCGGAGTTATCCAAACAGTTGTGGGAGCAAGTTGATTTCCCAAGTTACGTGTCGAACATTTAAGTACGTTGTTCTAAGTACATTGTTCCTTCCTATTTTTGACACGATTTTGTTGTAGCCTTTCAATCTAGAAGGCTGCATTTTTATTCTCTCTCTTTCATTTCTATTCAATGTGTATTTGCTGATAATTTGACTGATAAGTGCAAATTTAACTCAGAGATATAGTCGTCATCTGTTGGTTTGCTCTCGACTAATAATTGAGGTAAATGCATGCGTGTGGTGACCATCCGTCTCATCAATTTGCTAAATACTTCCTCAAAGAATGCGTTTTTACGTGTTTTATAGTTTTTTATGTTTTTGTCAAGCTATTGTTATTTAAAGAGTAAATGCCTAATCGGCTAAAATTTACTGATTAAATATCAATCTAGTTGCGAAACCGCAATCGATTAGTTAATAATACAGTTCGAGCCGGAAGTATCCGGACAGCAAATATAATAAAAAGTTAGGTTATCTATTCGTAAAATGATTCGAATCCAGCCGCCGTCTTTTGTGCGAGATGGGATTCTATTCGTTATGAATTTAATGAACAAAGTTGACGATTACAAAAGAGGCGCACTCAATGTTAGAGAAGAAAGATGCGATGAGCGCAATTGCTAGCTACCGTATGGAAAGCACTTTGCGTGGTGTAGATTTAAACCTACTGACTGTATTTGATGCTGTGATGCAAGAGCAAAATATTACTCGTGCAGCACATAACTTAGGCATGTCTCAGCCGGCAGTAAGTAATGCCGTGGCACGCCTAAAAGTGATGTTTAACGACGAGCTGTTTATGCGCCAAGGCCGTGGTATTCAGCCAACGCAACGTGCTCGTCAATTGTTTGGTCCAATTCGCCAAGCATTACAGCTGATTCGTAATGAACTTCCTAGCTCTGTATTCCAACCAGAATCTTCGACTCGCTTATTTAAGCTGGCGATTTGCAGTCCTTGTGACATGCGTTTTGCTCCGAAGATCATGGCAAAAGTGAATCAACAAGCACCAAACGTTCAGCTTCACCTAGATGCAGAATTTGACCGTCTGTTGTCTGAGCGTATGCGCTATCAAGAAATTGATTTCGTGATCGATTATGCTCGCTTTGATGAGCAAGGTTTCTCAAGTACTGAAATCTTCAAAGATGAATTAGTGGTTATCGCGTCAAAAACACACCCACGCATTCAAGGTGGTGTAACGGCCGAGCAACTGCTTAACGAAAAACATGCGAAGTTATCGAAAGTGCACGGTCAACGCAGCTTCTCAGAACAAGCATATCGTGAACTGGATTGCCAAGCCGCGTACGAAGGCTCTAGTCTAAGCAACCTACTATATGTGGTAGGTCAATCTGAGCTTGTGACTATCGCGCCACGTTGGATGGCAGAAAATGCGGTAAACAGCGATCAGCTGCAAATTCTAGACTTCCCATTTGCAAACAAGGAAATCAGCGGCTTCTTAAGCTGGCATGAATCAAGTGAAAAAGATAAAGGCCACATTTGGCTGCGCGATCAACTGATGATCACTTGTGGTGAAGTGGTTGCCGCAAAATAAGATGACGTTTGGTCTTATCGGTTAAGACCATATTGGTAATCATCAATTTTTACAATTCATTGGTCCCCGAGAGATTTTTGTCTCTCGGGGCTTTTTGTTTTAGCAATCAACAATCGAAACAGTAAGTTAAATAGAGTAATCATTCAGCAGTTTTGGGTATGTTCGCGACGTATAAGTGATAGTTGTCTCTTATTAGTGATAAGTTTGATACTGGTCAGTTGCGTTTTAGCAAGCCGTGAGTACACTTGTTCGCTCAATTAGCTTACGCCTGTAAGCCAAAAGGTAAGTAAAAGAATGGCCAAGTTAGATTTTCATATCGTTAAACGTATTCGTGAACAAATTGCGAACGGTGGTACACGCGTTGCACTCAAGCATAAAGTGGGTGAGGAATGGCAAGGTATTACGTGGACGCAATTTGGTCAGCAAGTTGATGCTTTATCACTTGCACTTTTGGCTCAGGGATTAGGAGTCCAAGATAAAATCGGCATTTTCTCGAACAACATGCCGCAATGGACGATTGCTGATATTGCAGCGCTACAACTACGCGGCGTAACAGTACCTATTTACCCAACCAATACCGCCGCTCAGTCGGCGTACATCATTGACAACGCAGACGTTAAAGTGCTGTTTGTTGGTGAGCAGCCACAATTTGACGCAGCAGTGAGCATTTTCGACCAGTGCGAGCAGTTAGAGCTCATTGTTGCCATGTCTGATGATATCGAACTTGGCGAGCATGATTTCGTTATCTCTTGGCAAGCATTTGTCGCCAAAGGCGATACCACATACCAAGTTGAATTGGACGCACGTTTAGAGCAAGCAAAGGAAGATGATCTACTCACGTTGATCTACACCTCGGGCACAACAGGACAACCAAAGGGTGTCATGTTGGACTACGCAAACATTGCGGCGCAATTGGAAGGGCACGATCAACGTTTGAGCCTTTCTCAAAGTGATGTGTCACTGTGTTTCCTTCCGTTGTCACACGTATTTGAACGCGCTTGGACCTTTTATGTGTTGTACAAAGGAGCGACCAACTGCTATTTGCAAGACACCATGCAGGTACGTGATGCACTGAGCCAAGTACGACCTACCGTGATGTGTGCCGTACCGCGTTTCTATGAGAAGATCTTCTCTGCGATTCATGAGAAAGTGTCTCGCGCGCCAATTCATCGCAAGATCATGTTTACTTGGGCTGTGAACATGGGCGCAAAAATGGCCGCTTGTCATCAAGAAAAACGTCAGCCATCGCTCATGCTGCGCAAGTCATATGCCCTGGCGGATAAATTGGTTCTGAGCAAGCTGCGAGCGTTACTTGGTGGACAAATCAACTTTATGCCGTGTGGCGGTGCAAAGTTAGATGAAACCATAGGCCGATTCTTCCACGCGATTGGTATCAATGTGAAGTTAGGTTACGGCATGACTGAAACCACGGCGACAGTATCGTGTTGGGATGATAAGTGCTTTAACCCAGACTCTATTGGTATGTCGATGCCTGGCGCGCAAGTGAAGATCGGTGAGAACAACGAGATTCTGGTGCGTGGTCCAATGGTGATGCGTGGCTATTACAAAATGCCAGAAGAGACCGAAAAGACCTTTGATGAGCACGGTTTCCTAAAAACTGGCGATGCGGGTTACATTGATGAAAATGGCAACCTGTTCATCACTGATCGTATCAAAGAGTTGATGAAAACTTCAGGTGGTAAATACATCGCTCCACAAATGATTGAAGGTGCGATTGGTAAAGACCACTTCATCGAGCAAATCGCGGTTATCGCGGACACGCGTAAGTTTGTCTCGGCACTGATTGTGCCGTGTTTTGATTCTCTTGAAGAGTATGCGAAAGAGCTGAATATCAAGTATCACGATCGTGTTGAATTGATTAAGCACCACCAAGTGGTCGAAATGCTTGAGAAGCGTGTTAACGATCTCCAAAAAGAGTTGGCAAAGTTTGAACAGGTGAAGAAGTTTAAACTGTTACCAAGAGCTTTCTCTATGGATGATGGTGAGTTAACGCCAACTCAAAAACTGCGTCGTAAAGTCATCAATGACAAATACCAAGATGAAATTGAAGAAATGTATAAGGAAAAGTCAGAGAAAAAGTAACTTAAGCTGACTTAGATTTTATATTGATGAAAAATCCCCAGTGATGTGATTGCGCATTACTGGGGATTTTTGTTTGTGTTGATTCTTTCTATTTTGCTCACCAAATACAGCTATTTAGCACCCGATACTTAAAAGGTTCTGAAATAATGTTCTTTTTTTGAACGTTAAATTTTTAGGTTGTACTGTGAAATAAGGTATGTGTGGCTGCTATTCCTACTAACATTCTAATTACTAGAATCTTGTTTAAAAAGTAGACCAACCTCTCATTAGACCCGTTGATAATAAAACGTTACATTTGTTGGGTAACCTTGCGGGATGTTATGACGAACGCAAGACATAGCCGAAAACGTGGAAGTATTTCGATTAGGCTACGAATAAGACCTAGACTATGTAAAACCAGACCAATCCGTTGACCTTACGGTGAGGGAACTGGCTAAGGAGAGCAATTATGACAGCAATGTTGTCAGGCGCAGAGATGGTGGTTCAATCTCTGATAGAAGAGCACGTAGAGCAGATCTTTGGCTACCCAGGTGGCTCTGTTTTGGATATCTACGATGCACTGCATGCCAAAACCGATCAAATCAAACACGTACTTGTAAGGCATGAGCAAGCCGCCACTCATATGGCAGATGGTTACGCTCGCGCTACCGGTAAACCGGGTGTCGTACTGGTATGTTCAGGTCCGGGCGCGACCAATACCATTACTGGTATTGCCACGGCTTATATGGACTCCATCCCAATGATCGTTATCTCGGGTAACGTACCTAATAGCCTAATTGGTAATGATGCTTTCCAAGAATGTGACATCGTTGGTGTCTCTCGCCCAGTGGTCAAACACAGCTTTTTAGTGAAAAAAGCGGAAGATATTCCTGAAACGATCAAGAAAGCGTTTTATATCGCGACCACAGGTCGACCTGGTCCAGTAGTGATTGACTTGCCGAAAGATGTAATGAATCCGCAAATCAAACTGCCTTACCAATACCCAGAAACGCTTTCAATGCGTTCTTACAAGCCGACGACGTCGGGTCATAAAGGCCAGATTAAAAAAGCGCTTAAATCGCTGTTAGAAGCGAAAAAACCAGTGCTTTATATCGGTGGTGGTGCTGTGATTTCTGGCGCTCATGAACATATTTTAGAGCTCTCCGACAAGCTGAACCTTCCAGTAGTCAGTACGTTGATGGGACTAGGCGCATTCCCTGGAACGCACAAAAACTCACTGGGCATGCTGGGTATGCACGGTACTTACGAAGCCAATATGGCGATGCATGAAGCGGATCTTATTTTTGGTATCGGTGTGCGTTTTGATGATCGCACGACGAACAACCTTGAAAAATACTGCCCAAACGCAAAAGTCATGCATATTGATATCGATCCATCATCGATCTCGAAAAACGTGAAGGTGGATTTACCTATCGTCGGCTCTGCGGAAAAAGTGCTTACAACCATGCTTGGCCTGCTGGCAGAGCAAGAAGGTGGGAACGATGAAGATGCCATCACCGCATGGTGGGATGACATTCAGGTGTGGCGTGACCGCAACTGTTTGGCTTATGAGAAGTCACCAGAGCGAATTAAGCCACAGCAAGTGATTGAAACCTTGCACAAGCTGACCAATGGTGATGCGTATGTTGCTTCTGATGTGGGTCAGCACCAGATGTTTGCAGCACTTTACTACCCATTTAACAAACCACGCCGTTGGATCAACTCGGGTGGATTGGGCACTATGGGATTTGGCCTTCCGGCTGGTATGGGTGTTAAGTTTGCCATGCCACAAGAAGAAGTCGTGGTTGTTACGGGCGATGGCAGTATTCAAATGAATATCCAAGAGCTTTCGACAGCCATGCAATACGACATTCCAGTGAAGATCATCAACCTAAACAACCGCTTCTTAGGCATGGTAAAACAGTGGCAAGACATTATTTATCAAGGTCGTCACTCTAATTCTTACATGAGTTCTGTTCCTGATTTTGCAGCGATTGCAGAAGCTTATGGTCACGTCGGTATTCGTATCGAAACGCCTGATCAGCTCGAAGAAGGGCTACAAAAAGCGTTGGATATGAAAGATCGTCTGGTGTTTGTGGACATCAACGTAGACGAAACCGAACACGTATACCCGATGCAAATCAAAGGTGAGGGTATGGATAAAATGTGGCTAAGCAAAACGGAGAGAACTTAATATGAGACACATTATTTCACTGCTATTGGAAAACCAACCGGGTGCGTTGTCTCGTGTTGTTGGTTTGTTCTCTCAACGTGGTTACAACATTGAATCTTTGACGGTATCACCGACAGATGATGAAACGCTGTCGCGAATGAACATTACCACGACGTCTGATGAGATGCAGTTGGAGCAAATTCAGAAGCAGTTACACAAATTGATTGATGTGCTGAAAGTACAAGAAGTCACCGAGTATGAGCACATCGAACGTGAACTGATGATGGTGAAAGTGAAAGCCAGCGGTTTTGCGCGAGCAGAAGTGAAACGGACGGCAGACATCTTCCGTGGCCAGATCGTGGATGTCACTGCTGCTCAATACACGGTACAACTCGCGGGCACGAGTGAAAAGTTGGATGCCTTCATTCAAGCGATATCTGAAGTAACTGAAGTCGTCGAAGTTGCTCGTAGTGGGGTAGTGGGCATTGCCCGAGGTGAGCGCGCACTCAAACCATAATTGTCTAATTGCATATAGAAAAGCCACTTAATCTAAGTGGCTTTTTGTTTAGAAAATAACAATTAATGATATAATTGTCGTTTTAGTAAGCATTATAGGCAGTAGACGCGTGAAAATACCTAAGCGAGTCGGCACATTGTTGGCGACAGCACTATTTTTTAGTGCGCTCACTGCAGTTTACTATTATCAGAAATATCTGACGTTATTAGAGAGTAACGTTGAGAATACCGCTCAAGAAGCATTACACCAACTGGCTTATACTGGTCGCGAATACAACAATATTCAGGATCAAATTGAGACGATCAGCGATCTTCTCGGTCACAGCCAAAGTCTTTACGACTATCTACGTCAGCCGAACCGAGTCAACCTTTCTATCTTAGAAGATATGTGGATCTCGGTTGCGATCAACCAAAAGCTATATAAACAAATTCGTTTTCTTGATATTACCGGTCAGGAAAAAGCACGGATTAATTACGATTTCAAAACGGGTATCGCTGCACCCGCCCTCAAATTACATGACAAGTCAGAGCGGGATTATTTTCATTACGCGCAAGGTTTAGGTAATGATGAAATTGCGTCGTGGGGGATTGAGCTGGAGCGAGAAAATGGTGAGCTTGTTTACCCTTATAGCCCTTCATTGCGTATTCTGATGCCGATTTCTCTCAATGGGAAACGCGAAGGGTATCTTGTTCTTAATGTTGATATTGAGTATTTATCTTCTCGACTCAACTACTCACCGGTGCGGGATTTTCATATTGAGTTAATTAAAAGTGATGGTTTTTATATCGCGAGTCCTAAGTCATCACGCTTGTACGGCAATATTATCCCAGCTCGTTCTCAATTTAATTTTGGCCGGATGTACCCCAACATTTGGCGCACGATGATCTCAGAAGTTTCGGGCTATGAGTACAACGGCTCGAATTTGATTGCGTATAGCACGATCCAATTTGTTTCTAGTGAACCACTTCATCTGGTGATTGATCTCACGAATGAGCAATTACTATCTCGATCTCAGCGAGATATTGATGACTTAATCCAAGAAGCGTTTTTTGTATTAAGTTTGGTGTTTGGTTTTACTTTACCAACGACCGCGCTAGCCCTGCACTATCGACGTCATAGTATGGAATCGAAGTTAGCTCGGGCTGCACTTGATGGCATGACTGCGGTGATGATCTCAGATGCGTCGCATCGAATCATTATGGTGAACCAAGAATTTGAAAACATGATGGGCTATTCCACCAAGCATACTCAAGGCTGGAATGCGCATAATCTAATTTTCTTACCGGAAGATCTCGAGTCGACCCTCAATATTTGGAATAAGCTTGCGAACGAGCACGTTTGGGAAGGTGAGGTTCGTTGTCGAACCAAGTTTAATCACGTATTTACCGCCATTATGCGCATTCAGGCAAAC
This sequence comes from Vibrio sp. JZG10, assembly GCF_054064075.1. Taxonomy (NCBI): domain Bacteria; kingdom Pseudomonadati; phylum Pseudomonadota; class Gammaproteobacteria; order Vibrionales; family Vibrionaceae; genus Vibrio; species Vibrio sp. JZG10. The sequence continues at coordinate 43,885 of NZ_JBSUGE010000016.1, read as the reverse complement.
TTAACCAAGTCAGGTAAAGTAAGCTATTACATCACGTCGCTGGTGGATATATCCGAGCAAAAAGAGCTGGAAGAAAAGCTACGCAACCTCAGTGAAAAAGATGGTTTGACGGGCTTGTGGAACCGCCGAAAATTTGAAGAGCAATTAGCGCAATATGCCGGGATTATTGAGCGTTATCCTGACAGTCCCCCAGCGTGTTTGGCGTTGTTTGATATTGACCACTTTAAGCGCATTAACGATGAACTTGGGCACGATGAAGGGGACAAAGTGATTTGCAGTGTCGCTGAGACTCTTCTTAAAGAGGTGCGCAGTACTGACTTTGTGTCTCGTGTCGGTGGTGAGGAATTTGCGGTGATCATGCCGCATACCACACTCGAAGAAGCAGAAGTTGTATTGAACCGGTTACGTGTGGCGGTTCAACTGCGCAGTGATAGAGCGATTACCGTTAGCGCCGGGTATAGTGATTTAACCTCCGATCGCACGCGTACTTATAAATGTGCTGATATTGCCTTGTATGAATCCAAAAGTGCAGGGCGTAACTGCGTATCGCTATGCCATAGTTTCGATGATATTGCTTAGCTCTTTTTCAAAAACAAAAAATCGGGGATAGACCCCGATTTTTATGCTTATTTTAGCCTCAGCGTTATTCGCTAGCCAGTATGCGATATTGGTTGTCGATGGCCGCTTCGATACACTGCATTGACTGTCTCAAATAACGCTCTAGATAACCTAAAGCATCCTGGCTCTTTTTATCTAACGACGTCTTCATCAGCATTTCTTGCTCATCGATATTACAGTGCCCTGGGTTTCCAGTACCTAACATTTGCATAGCAAAATATTGGTAACGCTTAATTTGCGTGAGTAGATCGCGGAAAAAACCAAACATATTGGCAGAGCCAGCGCCTTCAAACAGCGCAGTAAGAAACTGATTATGGCGTTCTTCCCATTCCTTCCAGCAAAAGCTTTCGCCAGATTTAGAGCGGGATAACTTGTGATAAGCGGTTAGGACGTCCAGTTCCCAATTTTCATCGCCAATCACAATTGCTTTATTTAGTAGGCATGCAGAGACCATTTGTAGGCTCTCGTACAAGTCATTCAACTCATCTTTACATACAGGTGCAACCCAGCAGCCTTTTTGCGGCTCAAGTTTGACGTATTTGCTCCACGATAACAGCACCAAAGCTTCGCGAATGGGTGACGCTCCTACGTTGTACTTCTCTTTGAGTTCCGCAACCACGAGTTTTTGACCCGGTTTAAGCACGCCATCGAGAATATCCTGACGGATCATTTTTGATACTTTGTCGGTAAGAGTGGGACTGGACACATACACCTCATAGAAATTTTAATCGTGACGACAAAATTAAACAGTACGCAATTCTGCGCATGGTGAATGATACAGTTAGGCTATTATTAGAGCAAGAAAGCCATATAAAAAAAGAGGGCATAAGCCCTCTTTATCAATCAACTGAAGTATGAGAAGTTCAGTCTTATAGTACGTGTACAGAAGCTGTGTTCGTAGTACCTGAAGCGACTAGAGCACCAGAAACCATCACTACGATGTCGCCTTTGTTACCTAGACCAGATTCTAGAGCAAGCTCTTTACCTGCTACGTAGAATGCGTCAGTGCTTTCGATAGAATCAACAACAACTGGCGTCACACCTTTAGTTAGAACAAGTTGTGCTGCTGTTTTCTTGTTTGTTGTTAGTGCTAGGATGTTTGCAGTTGGGAAGTATTTACGTACTGAACGTGCAGATTTACCACCTTCAGTTGCAACAACGATAAGTGGAGCAGCCAGTTTCTCAGCTGTGTCTACTGCGCCTTTACATACTGCTTCAGTGATACGTAGACGTGGGCTGTCTAGACGAGAACCTAGCTCAGCTTTTAGCGCTGAATCAGTACGGTTCGCGATTTGAGCCATGATAGTTACCGCTTCAACTGGGTACTTACCTTTCGCTGTTTCACCAGAAAGCATTACTGCGTCAGTACCGTCCATTACCGCGTTAGCAACGTCGCCTGCTTCCGCACGAGTAGGACGTGGGTTGTTGATCATAGAATCAAGCATTTGAGTTGCAGTGATAACCATCTTACGTGCACGGTTACACTTCTCGATCATCATTTTCTGAGCGAAGATTACTTCTTCAGCTGGGATTTCAACACCTAGGTCACCACGAGCAACCATGATGCCGTCAGAAAGCTCTAGGATCTCGTCGAAGTTATCAACACCTTCTTGGTTTTCGATCTTAGAGATGATGTGGATGTTCTCGCCGCCGTTTGCCGCTAGAACTTCACGGATTTCTTGAACGTCAGAAGCTTTACGGATGAAAGAAGCAGCTACGAAGTCAACGCCTTGCTCACAACCGAATTTAAGGTCGTTCTTATCTTTTTCAGATAGAGCAGGTAGGTTTACAGAAACGCCAGGAAGGTTAACACCTTTGTTCTCGCCTAGTGCACCATTGTTAAGTACTTTACATTTAACTTCTGTTTCAGTCTTAGAGATAACTTCCATCTCGATTAGACCGTCGTCGACTAGGATAGTGTTACCTACGTTTAGGTCTGCTGCGAAACCTGCGTAAGTTACTGCAACTTTATCTTTGTTACCTACAACTGAAGTGTCAGTTGTGAAAGTGAATTCTTGACCAGCTACTAGATCAACGTCGTTACCGCCTTCTAGCTTAATAGTGCGGATTTCTGGACCTTTAGTATCTAGAAGAATTGCTAGTGGTTTGCCAGTAGCTTCCATTACTTTACGGAAGTTCGCGATACGAGTGCCGTGTTCTTCGTAGTCACCGTGAGAGAAGTTAAGACGCATTACGTTCATGCCTGCGTTCACTAGCTCAGTTAGCTTCTCTACAGATTCAGTTTTAGGGCCAATCGTACATACGATTTTGGTCTTTTTCATGGAAGATACTCTCCGGTAAGTATAGTTACAATTTGAAAGTCGGTTGTTTACTCTGAAGTTAGGGCGTTATTGATGACATTTAGTGCCTGTCACCCACCGATTTTTCGCCTCATTATCAGTACTTCAGATTCTGAAAGTCTTTCACCAAGTTTAGTCATTTTATGACTAAAAGATCGGCGATTTTGGTTACCTTTTTGTGACTAATCCCACTTTATATGCAGAAAGTTGCAAAAAAATAGCCTTCAATTCTGTAATTTTTTTTCTTTTCGGTGGCGAATTCTACCACTGAATGAATCCAATATCACTGTTTAAGAATTGTCTTAGGACAAGGTTTTATCGAGAAATATTAATTTTTTGGATCGAAATAAATGGACTTAAAAGTTTCGGTTTGACTATAATAAGTTTCACATCGAAACTTAAATTCAAAACATAAATGTCGAAACGAAACACTCAACTAAGAAGACACGCCATTTCTAACTTGGTTTCTGAGCTAGGAGAAGTCAGCGTTGACGAACTCGCTCAGAAATTCGAAACCTCAGAGGTCACGATTAGAAAGGATTTAGCTTCTTTAGAGAAAAATGGCCAACTTCTACGCCGCTACGGCGGTGCGATTGCTATCCCAACAGAAGTCATTCACGAAGAATTGAGCGCTAATGTTTCGACTCGAAAGCTAAACTTGGCAAAAGCAGCGGCATCACTGATTCGAGACCATAATCGCATCGTGATCGACAGTGGCAGTACGACGGCTGCGTTGATTCAACAGTTGAATGACAAACGTGGCTTAGTTGTCATGACCAACTCGTTGCATGTTGCTAACGCCCTTAATGAATTAGAGAGCGAACCAACACTGCTGATGACTGGTGGGACTTGGGATACGCACTCAGAATCTTTTCAAGGCAAAGTAGCCGAATCTGTATTACGAGCTTACGATTTTGACCAGCTATTTATCGGTGCGGATGGCATCGATCTCGAACGCGGAACCACAACATTTAATGAATTGGTTGGTTTGAGTAAGGTAATGGCGGAAGTGTCGCGCGAAGTGATCGTCATGATCGAATCGGAAAAAATCGGCCGTAAGATCCCGAATTTAGAGCTCGCTTGGCATCAAATTGATGTGCTAGTGACGGATGCTGATATTCAGCAAAAACACAAAATACAGATTGAACAACATGGCGTGAAAGTTATTTGCGCCTAATCTAACAATGTAATCAGTTTCATATTTCACTTCCCTCTGAATACAGGCCTTTGCTTGCTGCCTCTATCTGAAACATGGCTAGGGAAGAACAAAACTACAAACGGAGATAAACACATGTGTGGAATCGTAGGTGCAGTAGCACAACGAGATGTTGCAGAAATTTTGGTTGAAGGTCTACGCCGCTTAGAGTACCGCGGTTACGACTCGGCTGGCGTTGCTGTTGTTGATGGCGAGTCAAACCTAACGCGCGTTCGTCGCTTGGGTAAAGTGCAAGAACTGGCTGATGCAGTAGAAGAAGCAAAAGTGATCGGCGGAACGGGTATTGCGCACACTCGTTGGGCGACGCACGGTGAACCATCTGAAGTTAATGCACACCCACATATGTCTGGCGATATTGCTGTTGTACATAACGGTATTATCGAAAACCACGAAGAGCTTCGTGAATTGCTTCAATCTCGTGGTTACGTGTTTGAATCTCAAACGGATACAGAAGTTATCGCACACATGGTTGAGTGGGAACTTCGCACTTCAGAAACGCTACTAGAAGCAGTACAAAAAACAGCAAAACAACTTGAAGGCGCATACGGCACGGTAGCGTTGGATCGCAAAGATCCTTCACGCATCGTAGTTGCACGTTCAGGCAGCCCGATCGTAATTGGTTTTGGTGTGGGTGAAAACTTCCTGGCTTCTGACCAACTTGCGCTACTGAATGTAACGCGCCGTTTCATGTACCTAGAAGAAGGTGATGTGGCAGAAATCACTCGCCGTGAAGTTACTGTCTTTGACGCAACGGGCGAGCTGGTTGAGCGTGAAATCGTAGAATCCAACGCAGAACATGATGCCGGCGATAAAGGCCAATACCGCCACTTCATGCAAAAAGAAATCTATGAGCAACCTAAAGCGTTGATCAACACAATGGAAGGCCGTATCACGGCAGACTCCGTTGTAACTGATGCGATCGGTGTGCATGCGGCTGACATTCTAAGCAAAGTAGAACACGTACAAATCGTTGCGTGTGGTACGTCTTACAACGCGGGCATGACAGCACGTTACTGGTTTGAAGACATTGCTGGCGTGAGCTGTGATGTAGAAATTGCGTCTGAATTCCGTTACCGCAAGTTTGTGACGCGTCCAAACAGCCTTCTTATTACGTTGTCTCAGTCTGGTGAAACCGCCGATACGCTAGCAGCACTTCGTCTTGCGAAAGAAAAAGGTTACATGGCGGCGATGACCATTTGTAACGTAGCAGGTTCTTCTTTGGTTCGTGAATCAGATTTTGCGTTCATGACTCGCGCTGGTGTTGAAATCGGTGTCGCTTCAACCAAAGCGTTCACGACTCAGCTTTCTGCACTATTGATGCTGGTAACGGCGTTAGGTAAAGAGCAAGGTCGCGTCAGCAAAGAGAAAGAAAAAGAGATTGTTGAAGCGCTACACGCACTTCCTAAGCAAATCAACGCGGCACTTTCTTTCGAGAAAGACATTGAAGCACTAGCGACGGATTTCGCAGACAAGCACCACACATTGTTCCTAGGCCGTGGTGAGTTCTACCCAATCGCGATGGAAGCGTCTCTTAAATTGAAAGAGATCTCTTACATTCACGCAGAAGCGTACGCGGCGGGTGAACTGAAACATGGTCCTCTAGCGCTGATTGATGCTGACATGCCTGTTGTTGTGGTTGCACCAAGTAACGACCTACTTGAAAAGCTAAAATCAAACGTTGAAGAAGTACGTGCACGTGGAGGCCTTCTATACGTATTCGCAGATGCAGACGCAGGCTTCGAAGGCGATGAAACAATGAAGATCATCACGATGCCTCACGTTAGTGAAATCACGGCGGCGATCTACTACACCATCCCAATGCAGTTGCTGTCATACTACGTAGCGCTGATCAAAGGTACGGACGTAGACCAACCACGTAACCTAGCGAAAGCGGTAACGGTTGAGTAATTACGCTTAACAGCAAAAACCCCAAGCGGCACATGCGAGAGTATGTGCCGCTTTTTTTGTCTTATTCTAAGCGTAATGGAACGCTCAAGCGCCTTCGCCAGTAGGTTGCTTTCATGACAAAAATGTCATGTTGGTGAAAGGGTGGTGTCAGAGGCGGTGTTCAATAATGACCTCATTGAAAACAAGCACTCAAAGGTTAACAACATGAACGCAATCAAAACTGCTCTTTTTGTAACGGTAATGGCAATCACTAGCGCATCTGCATTCGCTCAACCACTTTTCACTGGTGGCAACTACGTGAGCCGCGAAGAGATGAAAACCATCTCAGTTACGCCGACAGCAACGTCAGATGAGGCTTATCAACAGGCACTGTCTGAACTCAATTCACTTAAAACCATGACGGCTCGTGAACTGAATAAAGAGCTCAATATCCTGATGTTTAATGTGAAGTCTCGCAGTACGCATTTAAAAGATGGTGGCTTCGTGACCGTGCAAGAACGCATGAATGAAGATGGTCAGTTGGAATATTTGGGCAAAGTGAATGTCAAAGTGCATTATGCCGAACGCGATAACAATCGATAATGGTTTGCCAATGGGGAAGAGTATGGTGTGGTTCACATCATGCTCTTTTTCGAGCTTTATACTGGGTTCTCATCCTCCCGTTAACACACTAGGTAAGTAAAGTTGAAAATATTGATCGTCGAAGATGAGCACAAAGCCGGAGAATATCTGCAAAAAGGTTTGATTGAATCTGGGTATGTGGTGGATTTAGTGCATGATGGGGTCGATGGGCTTTATCACGCTACCAGTGAAGAATATGACTTAATCCTCCTCGACATTATGTTGCCTAAACTCGATGGTTGGCAGGTGCTTAATACATTGCGCAGTAGTGGGATTCACACCCCAGTGATCATGCTGACAGCGAAGGAGCAAGTGGAAGATCGCGTGCGCGGTTTTGAGCTGGGTGCCAATGACTATGTCGTAAAACCTTACGCGTTTGCGGAGCTACTGGCGCGTGTTCAAAACGTATTTCGTCATCATATTGCCGCGCAAGTGGTCGCATCGCCGCAAACATTACGTGTGGCAGATTTAGAACTTGATATGATCAAACGCGTTGCCACGCGCGCGGAGCAGTCGATATCGCTTACCGCCAAAGAATATGCCCTGCTTGAGTTGTTGATGCGCAAAACTGGCCAAGTGCTTTCACGTACCACTATTGCGTCGTTAGTGTGGGATATGAACTTTGACAGCGATACCAATGTGATTGATGTGGCGGTCAAACGTCTGCGTAGCAAAGTGGACAAACCGTTCGATAAACCACTGATTCACACAGTCAGAGGGATGGGCTACAAACTCGAAGAGAGTTGTGATGCCTAAGTTTTCGCTCCCTTTTTCCATGAAAAATAAGCTCGTGCTGATGTTTGTTAGCATGACGTTCGTGACCTATTTTTCTTTGGCTTTCATCCTACAGTACGCCATTGAGCGCCACTTTTATTCGCAAGATTTCAGCTATATTTCCAGTAAGTTCAATGCCATTGAGAAAGCGTTAAAACGCTCGCCAGAGGACGTGTTCAAGCAAGCGAATAGCAGCACGCTCTACATGTGGGTGTTTGAAGGCAAGCAGAACGTGTATCAGAATTCGAGCCTGACGATTCCTCAGAACCGAGCCTATAGCATTAGCTCACCTCAGGTTTTAAATCACGAGCGCGCCATCGAATGGAGTGAGGACTCGCTGAACATCCGCGCGTTTGCGTTTCAAGCTGGGGAGTATCAGGTGGTGCTCGGTATGAGTATCAACCACCATATTTTGTTTTTGGATAAACTCGACTGGATTTTGTTTTGGGCGCTCGGTTTGGCGTTTGTGATTTCTTCAGCGTTGAGCGGTTGGATGGTAAAACGTGGGTTGAAGCCGATTGTGGGATTGAATCAGCACATTCAACAGATATCCCCAGAGCAAATGGGCATTCGTCTCGACCCCGATTCGTTGCCATTAGAACTGCGCGAGTTAGCTAACAAACACAACGCGATGCTCGATAGGTTGCAAACTGGTTTTCGCCGCTTGAGCGAGTTTTCTTCTGATATAGCACATGAGTTAAAAACGCCACTCACCAACATTACTACGCAAAATCAGGTCATTTTAGGTGCGTGTCGAACGTCTGAAGAGTATCAGGATGCGATTGCCTCAACGTTGGAAGAACTCAACCGCATCACGAAAACCATCAACGATTTGCTCTACATTGCCAAGGCTGAAAACAAGCTCATTCATCGCCATGACGAAGTGTTTGCGGTGCAGGAGGAAATTGACCGCTTGGTCGCGTATTTTGAAATATTGGCCGAAGATGCCGAGGTGCGAATCGTGAGCTCAGGCGACGGTCAGCTCTATATGGACAAAAACATGTTTGAGCGTGCAGTGGGCAATTTGCTCTCCAACGCGATTCGTCATGCGTATGCTGATTCAACCATTGTGATTGACGTTCAAGAGGTTGATGAACAGGTTACGATATCGGTCAGCAACCAAGGTGACACCATTGCCGAGCAAAACTTACCGTACCTTTTCGACCGGTTTTATCGCGCAGATAAATCTCGCCAACATGTAGGTAGCGTAGGTGCAGGGCTAGGTTTGTCGATTACCCAATCTATCGTGCAAGCGTATGAAGGACAGATAAAAGTAACATCAGATAAAGACAAGACGCGGTTTGTTATGATGTTGCCATCGGCAGGTGTCAATGGAAGTGATAAGTCAGTTGAAGCATAAAAGGCAAACCTTGGCTTGCCTTTTGAGACTCAAACTCGTTTGAAGTTATTTGGGTTATTGGCCCAGTTGATGAGCGGTTAGAATAGCAGAGTAGACATTTTCTGCCGTCACTGGGAATGGCATATTGTGGATGGTTTCTCCCTCGGCCGTTGAGGCTTCGGCGACCTCGCGCAACTTATCGTGATTAAGCTCTTTAACGCCCATATCAAATAAGTTGGTTGGTAGACCTACCGATCGGCAGAAGGCGAGAACCGTATTAATCTCTTCCATCGCTGCGTTTTCTAGCACCAATTGAACAAGTGTGCCGAACGCGACTTTCTCACCATGATAGAGATGATGACACTCTTCAAGCTTAGTTAGGCCGTTATGAATAGCGTGAGCGCCTGCTAGGCCACTGCTTTCAAAACCGATACCGCTTAGGTATGTATTGGCTTCAATAATATTTTCTACCGCTTTGGTGCTCACACCATTTTCTACCGCAGCTTTTGCTTTTACACCATCTTCAAGCAAGGTTTCATAACAGAGCTTCGCAAGAGCTTGCGCTGAACGTGTCGCTAAACCACCAGCCATTGTTGCCTTACCAGAGGTCATGTTGGCTCTGGCTTCAAAGTAGGTGGAAAGCGCATCACCCATCCCCGATACCAGTAGGCGAACTGGGGCTTTTGCGATGACTGATGTATCCATGATGACCATGTCTGGGTTTTTAGGGATCATCAAGTATTCCGCAAACTCACCTTCAGGTGTGTATATCACCGCAAGAGCAGAGGTTGGCGCATCAGTCGAGGCAATCGTAGGAACCACCACGACAGGAATTTTGGTGTAAAACGCAACGGCCTTTGCTGTATCTAACGTTTTACCGCCGCCAATACCGACAATTACATCGTGTTTTTGAGTCGCACAAATGTCCGTGATGCGTTCAATCTCAACGCGCGAACATTCGCCACCAAAAATGTTCATAGTGAGTGGAAGCTTTTCGTCAGCAAAACTTTGTTTGACGTCATCACCAACCAGGTTAGTCACGAACTCATCGGCAATGACTAACGGACGTTCACCCAATGTTTTCACATAGTGAGCGATAGATGTAAGTACTTGTTCACCTTGGACGTATTTGCTTGGGCTGATAATAATTTTGTCCATAATTCAAACCTTTAACCTTTTTTATGTGTGTTTTGGACTGTAATGAATATCCATTGTAGGGATAAGGTTTATATTAGGTTTGGTGTGGTAGGTGGTGAAGGATATCTCTGGTTTTGTTCCATGCTTTTATGACCTCTGTGTCAAACCGACTGTCAGAAGTAATAAGCATCAGCATGCTTTATGGCGCCGATCACTATTCAAGCGAATCTGTCGTTTTTCGTTTCATATTGAAACGAAAATGCCGAAGTCGTTGTTTCAATATGAAACGGATTGATTTTTGTTGAGCACGTTTTTTCTCTGTTTAAGATGAATTCATACCCTACATAAAAATATAAATGGAATGAGATAGAACGATGAAAAAGTTAATTAACCAAGTCGATGATGTTGTATTGCAGCAAATGGAGGGCCTGGCATTGTCCCGCCCTGAACTAAAAGCCAACTACGAACCTCGTTACATGTGGCATGAGGAAACGCCGGGGCAAGTGGCATTGGTTTCTGGTGGTGGCTGTGGTCATGAACCTTTGCACGCAGGTTTTATTGGTAAAGGTATGCTGACAGGCGCCTGCCCAGGAGAGGTATTTACTTCACCTACGCCAGATCAAATGTACGAATGTGGTAACCAAGTGAATACTGGTGAAGGCGTGTTGTTTATCATTAAAAACTACACCGGCGACGTGTTGAACTTTGAAACGGCCGTGGAGCTCCTTCATACCGATGGCATTAAAGTTGGGTCGGTGTTGGTGGATGACGATGTTGCAGTCAAAGACAGCCTGTATACCGCTGGTCGCCGTGGCGTCGCTGGAACGGTATTGGTTGAGAAGTTAGTTGGTGCTGCCGCGAACAAAGGTTATTCGCTGGAGCAATGTGAAGCACTGGCTCGTCGCGTTAATAATCACTGTCGCTCATTTGGCGTGGCGCTTAATGCTTGTGTTGTGCCAGCGGCGGGTAAACCATCTTTTGTTCTGGAAGATGATGAAGTGGAGTTTGGTGTTGGTATCCATGGTGAACCAGGTATCAAGCGAGTGAAGTACACCGACGTCGATACGTTAGTGGATGAAATGTTTGCTGAAGTTGCTGAAAACACACCTTATCAGCGCACTTTGCGTATTTGGAATCGTGACGAAGGTGAATGGGATGAAGTGGAATCCAGCATTGAGCCTTTCGCCTCTGAACACGACTACATTGTGATGGTGAATGGTATGGGTGGTACGCCAACTTCAGAGCTTTACGGGGTGTACCGCCGTCTTGCTCATAACTGCGAGCAAGCGGGGTTCCGTATCGTGCGTAATATGGTTGGTAACTTCTGTACGTCACTCGATATGGAAGGCGTTTCAATTACGTTGCTGAAAGCAGATAAAGAGATGTTGGAGCTGTTTGATGCTCCTGTCGATACGGCCGCGATCAAGTGGTAACAGGGGGGAGCAAACATGCAAATTGAAAAACAACATATCGTTCACTGGTTAGAGCTATGTGCAAAAACGTATCAAGAAAATCAAGATTTTCTGACCGACCTTGATCGTGATATTGGTGACGCAGACCATGGTCTCAATATGAACCGAGGCTTTAAAAAAGTTGCTGAAAAACTGCCGCAATTTGCGGACCAAAATATCGGCAGCATTCTCAAGAATACGGGCATGACCTTGCTTTCTAGTGTCGGTGGGGCAAGTGGCCCGCTTTATGGCACGCTGTTTATTCGCACGGCTGCCGCTGTCGGAACTCGAGAGCAATTAACGTTTGAAGAGTTGGTGGATGCACTAAAAAGCGGTGTGGATGGCGTGGTGTCTCGTGGTAAAGCGGAGCTGGGTGATAAAACCATGTGTGATGTTTGGTTACCCGTTTTAGTTAGCGTGAAGGCGTCGTTAGAAAATGGCATGAGCGCTGACCATTTATTGAATGAAATGGTTGAGCTAGCAGAAACGAATGCGGTTGCCACGATTGAAATGTTGGCGAAAAAAGGGCGAGCAAGTTATTTAGGTGAACGCAGTATTGGTCATCAAGACCCTGGCGCAACCTCTTCTTTGTTAATGATTAAAGCGCTACAGCAGGCAATAGCAGGTAATTAAGATGGTGGGAATTGTTGTTGTATCTCATAGTCGTCGCCTTGCTGAAGGGGTGGCCGAACTTGCCACCCAAATGACGCAAGGCAAAGCCAAGCTTGCGATTGCCGCGGGGATTGATGATCCAGAGAACCCGATCGGAACCGATGCCATAGCCGTGATGGAAGCGATTGAGCAGGTACAAGATCAACAAGGGGTTGTTGTATTGATGGATCTTGGCAGCGCGTTGCTTAGCACGGAAATGGCTCTGGATCTGATTGATGATCATGTGAGGGAAAATGTCACCCTTATCTCGGCCCCCATTGTTGAAGGGACCATGGCGGCGTCGGTGGCTGCTGCCGCCGGACTACCTTTATCGACGGTAGTCGAAGAGGCACAGAATGCGTTAAGCGTAAAACGAGAGCACCTTGGCGATCAGCCACTAACATCCGCTGAGATAGCGCCAGTATTAGAGAACTTTGAACACGAGCGGACATTTGATTGGGTAGTGCAAAATCCGCATGGATTACATGCTCGTCCCGCAGCGGCCATTGTTGGTGCACTCGCGCCTTTTGACTGCCAATTATGGTTGAAAAAAGGCGAGCGCCGTGTGAACGCGAAAAGCTTAAACAGCATTGCGAAACTTGGCGTTCGTAGTCAAGAGACGATCACCTTATGCGCACACGGACCTCAATCTAGTGAAGCAATTAAGGCATTTGAAGCCTTAGCTCATGAGCACTTCGGAGAAAAAGAGGCGGTTGAGCAAGGCATTGTCGAACCTGAAGAAAGCTCGGATACTTTGCTCGATGACATGGCCCCAAGTCAGATTGAAGGTGCTGTTGTTGGTATTCGAGTCAATGACGGTATCGCTACTGCTCCTGCTGTCCTTTTTACTCATGAAATGCCAGCTGTGCCTGAACGTGATTTCCAAAGTGAACAAGATGAAATTGAACGGGTTAAGCGTGCGATAGGCGTGGTTGTTCAACATTTGCAGGAGCAAGCGAAGCAGCTGAAAGGGGAAATATTTTCCGCTCATAGCATGATGCTCAGTGACCCAGAATTATGGGCATCGGTCGAGTCGCGAATTCAAACGGGCATGATAGCCGAGCAAGCTTGGGTAGAATCACTGCAAACGTTGGCCGAAGAGTTTCGCCAGGCAGAAAGTCAGTACATGCGGGAACGCGAAGCTGATGTGCATGATATCGCACGCCAAGTTATGGTTGAAATGACAGGCGTAACGCCTAATGCCATCGACATTCAGGAACCGAGTATTTTGTTGGCCCGTGACCTGATGCCTTCTGATGTGGCCGGGCTTGATAAATCGAAAGTGCTTGGTATCTGTTTGAGTGAAGGAGGGAAAACCTCTCACAGTGCGATTCTTGCTCGTGCGATGGGGATTCCTGCCATCGTTAAAGCTCAGGGCTGTCTTGATGCTGTGCGTGCTGGTCAAGTGGTGACTATTGATGGCTTCCGAGGGCATTTATGGTTCTCTCCTTCAGATGCCATACAAAAGGAATTAGAAGCGCAACAAATTGAGTGGCAAAGCACCCGACAAAGTGCACTAGCGAGTGCTCAGCAAGCCGCAGTCACCTGTGATGGTGTCCATATTCCAGTATTCGCCAATATTGGTGGACCGAAAGATATTGATGATGCACTAACATCAGGAGCAGAGGGCGTTGGTCTATTCCGGACTGAGTTTCTATTTCAAAATAGTGATGAGTTGCCGACTGAGGAAGCGCAATACCAAGTGTATCGTGATATTGCCGCCGCACTTGGCGATAAGCCACTTACGATTCGTAGTCTAGATGTTGGCGGTGATAAGCCTTTAGTCGCTTACCCTATGCCAGCGGAAGATAATCCATTTTTAGGTCTGAGAGGGGTGCGGTTGTGCCTTCAACATGAGTCATTGTTTACCGCCCAACTTCGAGCCATTCTGAGAGCCTTTCACGAGCAACCGAATATTCAATTGATGATACCGATGGTGGCTCAGGTTGAAGAAGTGAGAAAAGTAAAAGCGCTGTTGGCACATCAAGCAACCCAACTCGGCTTGGATGCGACTCATTTGCCTGTTGGTATTATGATTGAGGTACCCGCCGCGGTATTAAATGCAGATGCGTTAGCCCAAGAAGTCGACTTTTTCTCTATTGGCACCAATGATTTGACTCAATATGTTATGGCAGCTGATCGAGGCAACGCCGCCGTTGCCGAATTGGTGAACTACTTTGAACCATCGGTACTAAAAGCCATTGAACTCACTTGTGCAGCAGGCGATCGCGCGGGCATACCGGTCAGTATGTGCGGTGAGATGGCTGGTGATCCAAATGCCACAGAAACATTGCTTCGTGTGGGGTTACGAAAATTCAGCGCCAGTGCGAGTCTACTACCGGGACTAAAAGCGCAGATTCGTCAGTTGTCTGTTGATGTTTAATCGATACCTTATCGTTAGTACATCTATACCGGCGTGCTTACGCCGGTTTTACTTTTGTTATAGGAACGCCACTTCTTGGCTTAATACAGCTTCATTTGCTCCTGCAGCCCAAACTTATTAATTTTTCTCCATAAGGTCGTGCGGCCAATTTGCAATGCTTTCGCCATATCATGCATTTTGCCATCACACTGATTCCAAGCCTGAACGATAGCTCTTCTCTCGGCTTCTTCTAACGTGATTACTGGCGTATTTTCTGCGGTATGGCGGGAATTCAGTTTAATGTCTTCTGGAATATCGTTCAGCTTGATTAAGTTCGAACTGCGGTTAAGCAAAATTCGCTCAGTTCGGTTTCTTAATTCGGAGTTATTGCCTGACCAACGAAAATTCATCAACGCTTCCAGTGCGACAGGCTCTATCGAGATCGTCACATTGTGGCGGCGCTCATAATGGCTGATAAGCTGCTGGACGAGAAATTCAATATCTTCTTTACGCTTTCGTAGTGGTGGAATATGCAGCTCGTTCGAGGAGATTTCATAATAAAGTTGCCGACCAAATGAGCGCTGAGTGACATACTCGCTGATCTCTGAAGAGGTGCTGGTAATAAGTTGAAAGTCTACGGGGATCAATCGCAAACTGTCGCTGCGGCTGACGAGCCCAGTTTTTAACAACTTAAGTAGCACGGCTTGTAAATCGGGCGACAGATATTCCACCTTTTCTAGAAAGAGCGTACCGCCATGGGCGAGTTCAAACTTAGAAGGCATGCCTTGTCCTTCGTCGTAGCCTAGGGTTTCTTTGACCAGTTGCTCTGTATTGATAGAGCGACAGTTGAGCGTAATGAACGGCCCTTCTTTGTAGGTGCTTTCATTATGAATCGCCATGGCGAGAGTAGCTTTTCCTACGCCTTCTTCACCCGTAATTAGAATCGGTGATTTGGACTTTATGGCCCGCTTTGCCACGGTAATGACGTGCTTCATTTTTCGTGAAATGACAGGCAAAGTGCTGAATGTATAGCGCGCACTGCCACCTATTTGTTGTTGAGCAAGTTCGCGAATTTTATCGATAGGGTGCAAGAACAATAAGTGTGTGCCGTCGTTGAGTGGACGCAAGGTAATGATCGCTTCAACAAACTCTCCACGAACTTCTACCGTTGTGAGCTTGCGGTTGATGCTTGCACCCGACTCAATACTATTGAGGACATTCGGCGGGAAACGTAAAACAGAAAAGACTTCTTTATCCAAGACCTGACTGGCTTCGATGTTTAACAAGCGCTCTGATTGATGATTTACCATGGTGATACGGCTTTCTTCATCCCAGGCCAGAAGGCCGTCATCCATGCATTCTAACGTTGCGTTGTGCGCACAAGTGAGGCGGTTAATGTTTTCTTGTTCCGACTGAATATGGATTTGCAAACTGACTTCTTTCGCGCTCGACGCGATGATGACCAAGTTTTCTTTCTTATAGCTCTCTGCTTTTTTGAGAAGGCATGTTGTGCCGCGTAACTTGCCAAATTGGTCGAAAACAGGCGCTGCTACAGAGGCATAAGAATGTAAGTGGCGATTGAAATGTTCTGCTGCGAAAACTTCACATGGGATGTGAGTGTTGATACAGAGATTGACTGCATTTGTGCCAATTTTCCCTTCAGACAGAAAGCAGCCTTGTTTAATACCGAGTGCTTGCATCTCTTGTCGCATAGAGTCGTGCCCGACGGTGGAGAGAATACAGCCGTTGCCATCAGTCACCATCAATAGCAGGTCTTCGTCTCCTAGCATGTCGTAAGTGTCTTCAAGTACGGTCGTGGCGCATTCGATGAGGTGCTCGTTGCGTTTCATCAGAGATGAGAAGGTAAAGCCAGAGGCAATATGTGGTTTTGACCAGGTATAAGGGCTGCATTGCTTTATGCAACGCTCCCACGACTCAAGTACGGAAGTGCGGGAAAATTCTGGAGATACCCAATGGTGTTTCTGGAAAAACGCCCATTTGGTTTTAGTGTCTTCGATTGAAAGCATGCCATACCGTTTCAATGCCAGCGATAGATTGGTCTGATATTACAGAGACATACGAATATGGACTGTGATGGCTTTCACGCACGTTATACAGAAAGGATACGCAAAGAAAAGAGGCTAGTAGAGAAGGCGTTCCTTGCCGGAGGTTGGGTTAAAAAGGGCTGTCCTTGCCCAGTTCATTGCAAATTTCGACAATCGCGAGTGACAGGCCGGACTTAATGATTTGTTGTTGGCGCTGAAGCTGGAGTTGGTAAAACTCAAGATCGATGTCGTCATCGGGTTCGTTGACTTCCAATTGCACCATGCCCATTTTCTTCACCAGATGCAGTTTTTTGATCGGTTCTAGGATATTCGGGTCAGTGAACTCGTAGTCCGATGCATCGCTGTTCAGTTGGTTTTTCAGCTTAATGATGTCTTCGATATCGTGGTAGATGTCGTCGGGCAATACACCTAGACCAAACAATAACTTCAAACGAACCGATAAGTCGCCAAGTGGTCCTGAATCTTGCAGTAATGGGCCGACGACCGATTGCACAGCAAAGTTATCTTTACGGAAGATTCTTTGGATGAGTCCGTCGATGGATTCGTTAAAAACATCGACGGTCGCAATAAAGAAGCCACGTACCGATGGTGCGCTGTTGAGTCGTTCAATGATCTCGGTTTCGTTGATGTTATCTGCCATATACTGATTAGTTGTTTCATTATTATATTAAGGGGAGCAGAGCTCCCCCTGAGTCAATCAAAGCTGGTTGTAAAGCGACTCGATTTGAGCCACTTCAACACTGTCTTCAGCCAGACCTGTGTATTTCGCTAGCGTTTTTGTCACGCCAACCTCTTTTAATGAGGTCTGTAGCTCAACCGCTTGCGGATCGGTGTCGTTGGTGTATTTCAACGCCGCCGCGATCCCTTTCAAAAGTGTTTGATTTTCAGTGCCATACTCGATTGTACCGAGTAATGGCTTCACTAATCTATCATTTGCACCCAATTTACGAATTGGTTGTCGTCCAACGCGATCCACTTCATCCACTAAATATGGGTTGGCGAAGCGACCTAAAATCTTTTCGATGTAGGCATTGTGCATGTCGCGGTCGAAGCCGTAACGTTTGATCAGCACTTCACCACTTTCGTGCATTGCTTGTTTTACTTCGGCATGAATGCTTGGGTCTTCAATTGCTTCACGAATGGTACGGTGCCCTTTCAAACAACCTAAATAAGCGGTAATGCAGTGACCTGTGTTTAGGGTGAACAGCTTACGTTCGACAAAGGCCATTAGGTTGTTGGTCTTTTCCATGCCTGAGATGTCAGGGATTTCGCCCTTGAATTGCTGTTCATCCACAATCCATTCACTAAAGCTTTCTACCGTGACTTCTAGTGGGTCATCGTTGGCAGCTTCTGCTGGTGGCACGATGCGATCGACTGCTGAATCAACAAAGCCAACCAACTCGTCTGCCTTTGTGTGCAGCGATTCATCCAGATGTTTGTATACTTCGCCTTTTAGGTGTGTGGTACCACGCACCATATTTTCACAGGCGATGATGTTAAGTGGCGCGTCATTACCAGCTTCAAAACGTTTGGCGATACCTTTCGCGATGGTTTTCGCGATGATATCTAATACGTTTGGACCGACCGCTGTGGTAACCAAATCGGTTTTGACGATGCGATCAATCACGTCATCACTGGCTGAGTTTACCGCTGTGACGTGGGTAACAGTGTCGATTTGGCACTCGGTGCCCACGACTTTCACTTTGTATTCTTGTTTGTGGCTGAGCTGGTCTACCAACGGCGCATCAACGTCAGCGAAAGTGACCTCGACTTCTGCGTCTGCTAAGAGTTTACCGATGAAACCACGACCGATGTTACCTGCACCAAAATGAACTGCGTTTTTCATAATTCTTACCTACCAATATCTGAAAATGTTGACTTACGAAACTAGGGTGAGGCCAACCGCATAGGGGGTGACAGCTGACCTCATTTGCCTCAGGAGCAAATTAAAGGAGTAATTAAGCCGCTTGTTGACCGCCAAGGATGTTAAGAATTTCTTCTACATCGTTGGTGCTGGTTAGCTTCTCAATTGCTTCCGGCTCATCGAGCGCGTTCGTTATGGTGGTGATTACCTGGATGTGCTCATCGTTCTTAGCGGCAATGCCGATAACCAGTTTCGCGACATCGTCGTCATCTTCAGTAAATTGGATACCCGATGGGTATTGGCAGATTACAATGCCAGTTTTCTTCACGCGGTCTTTTGCTTCTACGGTGCCATGAGGAACCGCGATAGACTCGCCAAGGTAAGTTGGAACCAACGCTTCACGCTCAAACATCGCGTCTACGTATTCTGGTTCTGCGTAGCCAAGTTCAACCAATTTGTTGCCTGCAAAGCGAATGGCTTCTTCTTTGTTGGCTGCTTTCAAACCTAGGTGAATGTTCTCACGCTGGATTTGGAATACCGATGGCTGCTGTGGCTCAAAGCTGTCGTCGTTCGCCGCCATGACTGACACTTTCACCATTTGGTCGTCATTGGCTGCGGATTGGTTTTGTGCCGCCAGTAATTTGGTGACTAGCTGGTTGTACATTTCACTGTCTAGGAAGTTAGTCAATGAAATGTGGTTTGCGTTTGGAGCATGCTTACGTGCACGATCCGTTAAGTCTTTATGAGTAATCACGATATCTGCACTCTCTGGTAAGCTGTTAATGGCAAGGTTGGTTACGTGGATGTTCAGACCTGCGTCTTGAACCTTTTTGCGTAGCATGCTCGCGCCCATTGCACTCGAGCCCATGCCCGCATCACAAGCGACAATAATGCTTTGTACTGTCGCTAGGTCTACGTCACCTTTGCTTTGGCTGTTTACCACCGCATCGTTTTTAGATGCAGATTTCATGTCTTTCATTTGTGATGTTGCTTTCTCTAGTGCTGCTTCATCACCGTCTTCTTCTGTTGACGTTTGTGTCTTCATTAGCAGTGCTGCTACGGCGAATGACACGCCTGTTGCCGCTGCGATAGACGCTAGTACACCAACGATTGAACCTTTCTGAGTCATCAACAAGATTGCAAAGATTGAACCTGGTGATGCTGGAGAAACGATACCTGCGTTAAACAAAGTTAGAACAAATACGCCAGTCATACCGCCTGCGATAGCCGCAAGGATTAGGCGAGGGTTCATTAGGATGTATGGGAAGTAAATCTCGTGGATACCGCCGAAGAAATGGATGATTGATGCACCACCTGCAGTTTGACGAGCCGTACCTTTACCAAACACCATGTAAGCCAGCAGGATACCCAAGCCCGGACCTGGGTTCGCTTCGATCAAGAAGAAGATCGATTGACCAGTTTCAGACGCTTGCTGAATACCCAGTGGAGAGAAGATGCCGTGGTTGATCGCGTTGTTTAGGAACAGGATCTTCGCTGGCTCAACAAAAATAGAAGTCAGTGGCAGAAGGTGCGCTGAAACAAGGAAGTTTACGCCTGCTGCCAATGCGCCTGAAAGCACTTTGACAAATGGACCGATAAGGAAGAAAGCCAAAATGGCGCACAGCATACCAATGATGCCCGCAGAGAAGTTGTTCACCAACATCTCGAAGCCGCTTTTTACTTTACCGTCGATGTAGTTATCGAATTTTTTGATTGCCCAGCCGCCCATTGGGCCGACCATCATTGCACCCATAAACATTGGGATGTCGGTACCGACAATCACACCCATGGTAGTGATTGCACCAACGACCGCGCCGCGATCGCCGCCCACTAATTTACCACCGGTGTAACCGATCAGTAGTGGCAGCAAGTAAGTGATCATAGGACCAACCATGGAAGCTAACGTCTCATTTGGTAGCCATCCGGTTGGGATAAATAGAGCAGTGATAAAGCCCCACGCGATAAACGCGCCGATGTTAGGCATTACCATGTTTGACAGAAAACGACCAAAATTTTGTATCTTGATCTTGGCATCTGGTGATATCATAACAATTCCCCGTTCGATGTTCTGATGAATATGTTGTCGTAAAACGGTTCGCCAAAACCGCTTGTTTGATTGCTTAGTACCCAATCAATTTACCACACATTTTCCAATTGGAACTGACGACGGGTTTTTCGTGATCAACCCCCGCATTTCTTCGGATGAAAAGCATTTTTTAAGTGATGATGATCAATTAATTGATATGTAACTTAATAACAAAAAATGACTTTCAAATCTGTCAATAAAAATATTAGTGATCAATTCGATCTTCTGACAAATATAAAATAAAAATTCATTGTGATTAAGATCACCTTTAATTTCTTTTTCAATTCAAATTAAATACTCGAAATGATCAATGTCACATTTTGTTTGAAGTCAGGTTTGATTGAAAATGTGATCTATGACCATTTTGAAGTTTTGTGAAAGTTTATAACGTGAACGTTTGTGCGATGTTGGCGTTTTGTGGATTAAAGCTTGAGATGACTGGCCTTTTTGCGATGAGTTTAACTAAACACTTTGTTTTTAATGTCTTATGGGTAAATAACGCATCACGCTGCTCGCGTTGTGTTGTTTAGAGCGATTTTGAACAGCGCGATACCTCCTACGTTTGTAGACGACGGTTAATTATTCAGAGCTAAATACTCGCGCGCGTTTTCACTGCCCATGTAACGTGCAAGCGTTTTCTCAGGCACATCGCGTAAATCCACCATAATCAATCCATCCAGTGCGTTGTTAAACGCCGGATCGACGTTAAAACACACCAACTTACCATTCAAACTCAAATATTGGCGCAGTAATACCGGAACGCCTTTGCCTTCGTCAATCCGAGCGATCACGCGAGATAGCAACTGTAAATCTCCCAATGCGGTTAGCATGCTGGTATTCCAGTTTAAGTTGGTTTCTGGCAGTGGATTTGACGGAGTGACGTATTCGGCGCAGTCGTTGTCGTAGTGGTGTAGGGTCATCGATTGTGCCAATAATTGACGCGCGGTATGGCTGTAATCGTTGCTGATGCTCACTGGGCCAAACAAGTGCGTGTATTCGGGATGTTGATGGACAAAAGTAGCTATGCCTTTCCAGAGTAAGAGTAGGGCACTCATGCTTTTTTGATATTGCTCGGCAATCACAGAACGACCCATTTCAATCGACTTGCCCATTTGATCGAGAAAGCCTTGGTCATAGTTGAACAAGGTGCGCGAATACAATCCCTCGACGCCATATTTCGCCAATAATTGATCAACTAATCCAAGACGGTAAGCACCTACCATGCATTGGTTCTCACGATCCCACACAAATAGGTGCAGGTAATCATGATCGAAATGATCGATGTCTATCGCTTGTCCCGTTCCTTCGCCAACTTGACGGAAATTATGTTCTCGCAAGCGGCCAATTTCATGCAGGAGAGATGGGATCTGCTGCGCGCTGGCGCAATATACGTCGAACTCGCCACTTTGAAGCAATTGGGTTTCTGACGGTAAGCTGTGCAGCTCTTCAAGCAATTGGCCTATGGGTAACCCTGCCGCAATAGGTAAGAGAGCATTGTCTGAGACCGTTTGCTGAGTGGCACTTACATCGCGGTTAAGCAGGTAGGTGTTAAGCCTCAGATAATTGACGATCTGATCATCATTGAGGTTATTGAGTTCTTTAAACTTGATTGCTTGCCCAAAGGACAACTCAATGGTTTTTGCGCTCTTGTTGAGCAGCTCTCTTCCTAACATCAAGGTGCGTAAAAGAGGGTGGATTTTACCTGCCATGTAGAAGCGTTTTGAGTTCTGCCCACGAATGAAGACGGGAACAGTGACTGCTTTGTTCTTACGAATTAATGCACTGACACTGCGGCTCCATTCTTTGTCTTCTAAACGCTGTTGTTTGGCATCCACCAACTTTGACACTTCACCCGCAGGGAAAACCAATAACAAGCCGCCATTCGCAAGGTGTTTGTTGGCTGCTCTAAGTGCCTTCATGTTCGACTTGACCGCATCTTTGCCCACGAATACGTCGACACCAATAAAAAGTTGGTCGAGCTCTGGCACGGTTTTTAGGTACTGATTCGCTAAAATTTGGATATCGTCTCGTACCATCAATAGTAGCTCGGCGAGAATCACGCCTTCAACACAACCGAGAGGGTGATTCGCCACAATGACGGTTGCGCCTTGCTTTGGCACTGCGTCGAGCGAACCATGGGCAATGCGATAGTCGATCCCCAAAATATCCAGCGTAAATCGCAAGAAAGTTTTGATATCCGCATTCACGGGGCGTTGGGCGTAGAATTTATCGAGCTGACTTAAACCCGTTGCCCATTCTGCAACGTTTTCACCAATGCCGAACGGCGTTTTACGAGGGAGACGAAAAGGGGTTGAACTATCCATATTTACCTCAGCATACAAGTGGCTGATCGGATAGTAGAAATTACAGATGACAGTTCAGAGGCAAATCCATGAGCCTTTGGTGACAAACTGGTGAAGCTTTGTTGACCAAAGGCGAGGGGATAGGGACGTATTAGCGTTACGTTTTGTCGCCAGCAAACATCAGGATACTCAGAGAGTTGAGCGTTTCACCGAGACTTTCTAGTGAGCTCAAGGCCTGTTTGGTCGGCTCATTGTCTAGAAGAATACGACCATCAAAGCGTTTCCCTTCGCATTGATCTTCATCGCACATACCCGCTTGGGGGGGGCTTGTGTTGAGTTGTCATCCATTACTAAGTCGTCAGTACTCAAACAAGCCGTTGAGACAAATAATCCGCTCAGAACTACCAGCCATTTTATTTTCAACATAATCTTAAAACTCACAATAAAACACCGTTCAATTGTAATTTATTCTATTCACCATTTCGAACGACATGACAAAAACTTGGCTTTAGGTCGCCATTTTCTGGCCATAGTTGAGCTATGTTATCGATACGACGAATTGTTACTTTTGGCGAAATTAGGAGGATGAATGGAGAAGATTTCCAATAAAGCGTCAATATGGCTCGGGCTGTGTCTGATAATTGGTTTAGGAGTATTGGGCTTTTTTATTCAGCAAACAGCAGTCAAATACAAAGCCTATGAGCGAGTGGTAACGGTGAAGGGATTGTCTGAACGAGAGTACTCTGCCGATACAGTGATCTGGCCAATTCAGTTCACCTTAGCGAGTAATGATATGGGGGCTATGTTTGATGACATCGATCAGCAAACGCGTTTGATTCTGGATTTCTTAAGTGCTAAAGGGCTCCCTGAAACGAGCGTTTCCCTTTCTTCTCCTGCTGTCATTGACCGAAAAGCACAGCAATACGGGAGTGAGCAAGATATCGAGTTTCGTTATTTAGCCTCGCGGACGGTTACGGTTTATAGTCAAAGTGTCGATGTGGTTCGAGCGGCAATTAATGAGATTGGTGAGCTAGGAAAACAAGGTGTACTGCTGAATCAGGACCCGTACGCGAACCGCATTGAGTACAGCTTTACTAAGCTAAATGATGTAAAGCCAGACATGATCGAAGAGGCGACGAAAAACGCCCGCGAAGTGGCGCAAAAGTTTGCGAAAGACTCACAGAGTTCATTGGGTAAGATCAAACGTGCCACGCAAGGGCAGTTCTCGATTTATGACCGAGATAGCAACACGCCTTACATTAAGAAAGTACGAGTGGTCTCAACCGTTCAGTATTACTTATCGGATTAAAATAATAGTCAAAAAGCCGCTCATCGTGTGAGCGGCTTTCGATAAGACGAGAGCTATAGGATAGGATTGATATCTTGCTCTGTATGCTCACCTTCGACCACATCAACAGGTGTATAATGTTGATAAATCAGGAAGCCATCTTCTGATGTTTCATGGTTATCTGGTGTGTCAACATACGCGGTACAGGTGTACCCAATACTGTAGGTGCCTGGGCCAATGTAACCAAACTCGTAGCTGTAGGTTGTATTACCTTCTTCGTCTTGCGATTCATTTACGTTAGCTACTGCAACTGGCGCTTGGAGTGGTTCCATCGCGCCCATATCGCCCATGGTTGAGCGATCCATCGAACCTGCGTAAAGATAGACTGAGTGAACGGCAGGAACGTCATTTATTGCATTTGATGCTGCACTGTCTGCTTCACACGCTTGATACTGAATTTCACTGACTTCACCACCGATATGACCTGATTCTGATGCGTTTACTAAGCTTACCGCATTAGAGTTCATGTTCATGTAATCTTTGCCCGTTGGATCTGCCAGACCTTTACGCAAATCAAACTCGACAACATAGCTATTATGACCAGTATGAACTTTTACATACTGACCTTTTTGTGAAAACTTCAAGCGACCTTGATCGCTCGTATCTGGTTTAAAACCAAAACAGCTGCCTCGGCTAGGCACAACTAAGCCTTTGATGTTGCCGTCTGTCTTCTCTACGTATGACAGCGTTGTATCGTTTAATTGTTTGCCGTCTTTAGCGTACACACACATAGCATAATCACCAGGAGCGATGTCTTGCTCGCTAATGATCGTTTTAGCGTTACTTCCCTGATATTCCATTAGATCAACTTGGTGTAGTGTTCCATTGTCACTAACATCTAACAGAATATGTTCTCCAGTCTGTTCGCCAGTTTCTGGGTCAAATGGTACAAGGACAACATCTTTAAACGCTAAGACGACTTTGTTGGCATCGTCGACAGGCGCATCGGAAACGCTGAGAGAAAAAGTGGCTGCTTCTGTATCGGATGAAGAGTCGTCGCTACCGCAGCCCGTCAATAAAAGACCACCTGAGATAGCAAGTAAAGGATAAGTATATTTTTTCATTATGACCTCTTGTTTACACTGCTGATAAATGTAAAAGGCTAGTCTCAAAGTCGAGAAATGATGTCATTGTATTGTGATAGAGAGGTCAATCTTCAATGGTGCTATATACAAGTCCTTTTTTATAAAACTAAGTTCTTAACTGTGATGAGGGGAGTTTGATAATAGTCAAGCTGGCTTCTTTCTTATGAGCGTAAGTTAGTATGACTTATTGCTAGAAGGAATTAGTATCATGGCATACAAGCATTTTATTAGAGAACTACTGGGTTTAGCGATTGTTGTCTCTGTCGTCTTTGGCGTATTAGGCGTGATGTTAGAGCTCTTTGCACTGACGGCACTTTGGGAGCATCAGCAAACGATAGCCGATGTTTTCTTCCATGAATCTCTCTACTTCATCGTATTTTTAATTCCACCATATTTCCTCTGGAAGTTGATTAACCGTCCTGAATTGGTTTCTGCTGACCAAGCTTATTTGGCAATGAAGTTAAAGGCTGAAAGTCGACAATGAGTCGATTTAGTGAGTAATGAAAAGAAGAGGCTATGAGAAAACATTAGCCTCTTTTCTATCTGATTCGTGGGCAAAGTATTCGTTGCTTTATTGATTAAAAAGCTGCTTCTATTGTGCCTTTGAACGTACGATCGAGATAATCACGAATTGCTTGAGATTGGTAAATAGAAACGAATTTTTTATACGCTTCATTATTTTTGTCTGCGTCACGAGTAGCGATGACCATGACGGCCAGCGGTGCGTCTTTTGCTTCAAGATAGATACTTTGTTTCTTCGGGTCTAAACCAGAAGACATTACGTAGTTCATTGTGATCGCAGCCGCGTCTACATCATCCAATGTTCGTGGTAACTGGGCGGCATCTACCTCGACAAATTCAAACGACTTTGCATTTTTTGTAATATCAGTTAGGGCGGCTTTGTGGCCAACACCTTGTTTAAGCTCAATTAAACCTGCATCGGCGAGTAGCAATAGGCCACGACCACCATTAGTTGGATCGTTTGGAATTGCTATGCGTGCATTGCTTGGAAGCTCTTGTAATGAGCGATACTTGTTAGAATAAAGCCCCATGCGCATCAGAATGGATTGACCAATCGACACTAATTGGGCGTCATGACTATTGTTGAAGTTGTCTAAAAATGGTTGGTGCTGATAGCTGTTAATGTCGATGCTACCATCGCTAAGCGCGGCATTGGGTGTCACGTAATCAGAAAACTCGATGACTTCTACATTCAAGCCTTGCTTCGCTGCTTCCTTCGCTACTGCTTCAACTACTTGAGCATGAGGCCCTACGGTTGCTCCCACTTTTATGATAGAGCCATCTTTTTCTCCACAAGCACTTAAGCCAACTACTGCCGTGAGAACCAAAGCTAGTTTCTTTAGGTGACGAATACTTTTCATTGTAGCTCCATTTTTGTTTTAGACGTCCATACGTTTACATGTCCATCCTATCAGAAGTCGAAAAAGGGTCAATGGTTTAAATCATGAGTGGACATTTTGTTTCAATTGCTACAAAAATTGTGCATGATGTTTTGAGTCTTAACTTTTGACCAAACTGAGTGGAAGGTCAAAAAATGTTACTGACGGGAAGTGTAGAGCCTCGAGAAGCAGCATTAGGCGTAGATACTATTACTCATTAGATAGTTGCTGCAGAGCTGAGATTTTCGAATGTCATGTCACCAACGCAGAAGTTCTCCTTAACTTGTTTAAGTAACCTAACAAGTGAAATTACACCGACTCATCAATGGAATCTAAACCTGTTAGATCCTCTGAAAAACCAACACCTGTCAGCTTATGTTCGGTCACTAATTCTCGAAATATGTCTGTACAGAATAGGTTTACGGGGCCTTCCTCTAGTGACTTGAAGATATATTTATCTTGAGTATCTTCTTCGTCGAAAGCTAGTGTCTCGAATCCTATCAATTCACCGTATTCAACTTTGGGAATCGTTAACTGTTTGTTCTCTCTTGCGAATGTCAGTGCTGTATAGAAATACCAAGTTTCACTACCTACATTTATTGGTAAAAACTCTCCATATGTCGACAACTTGTTATGTAAGTAATTGAATGCTTTGGGTGAAAATATGAGGAATGTATTACACCAAATACTTATATCTGGGGTTTCCGAATCTTTCTTGAGAACATCTGCAAACTCCGAATTAACCTTACCCCATATCGGTTGGAGTGATGAATTGTGCGAAGGTTGATGAAGTATGTCTCTTACAAGCTCAAAGTCACCTAATTGTTCAGCTAGGTCACTAGGCAATAATGAAAGAGTTTTAAACTTAGTAGGATCTTCTGTGATTCTATAAACGGTCATGAGCCATTCCAACTTACATCTTTTTTCTGAGTAATCTTTGAAGGGTATTCTCCATCCTTCAAGCTCATTTTAATCCTATTTAATCGAGCTATTACCATCTGTTTTGTCATACCACCAGTCACAAATATTCTTGCGATCCAGCTCTCATAGTTAAATCGATGTATTGAACGGTGTGCCGGTGATTTTGGGTCAACCCAATTCAAATCTTTGCTCTTTTTGAAGTTAATCATCCAGCCCCATTTCTTGGATCATTTATACCTATTTGGTGCATGTGCAGCTCAAGTCGAGCTCCCTGAATTGCTGCTTGTTTGAACCGAACTTTACCTGGAATAATGTGGTGAGCTTCGTGATTGGTAGTAGGTTTTGGTTCTGCTGCGGTTAGGTTTCTAGCGAGTTTTTGTGTTGGCTTATGTTCTTCTTACCCAATTCTCGACATCGTGTTTGAGGCGAAAAGTTTTGGATGTAGTCGGCCAGCCTGTTTTTCTAATAACAGCTTTCCATGTGCCTGAAGGGGTTTTAACTAAGGTTGCCATAAAAGTACTCCCGAATACTCACTGTACTGATTTTGTACCTCGGGACGTATAGAAAGGCAAGATTCAAAAGAGGATAAGCGGTAAGTGCTTGATTTGAATGGTGGCCCCTCGCAGACTTGAACTGCGGACCAATCGATTATGAGTCCTACCAGGTTCATTTTTACGAGTATGCAATGCTTGGTAATTTCTATTAAATTCAAATGTTTATCCGTTTGTCTTTGTTGCGTTAGTTTGCATTGATTTTCATGTCACTTTTCTCTTGTCTGACCCATTACCTGACCTAGCTTTGCTTAGGCAGGAAATCTGTCAATATCATTTTTGGCTGCTTTTAGGTTATGTCTATTGGCCTAGAAAGTTAACTTCGCCAAAAAAGACAAGAGAAAATCAGAATGTTAACTGTTACTAAAATTCAATCCGCGACCAGTAGTAAAAATTCCTATTATCTCTGGGATCAATCAGGTCAACGAGGTACAGGGCGTTTGGGAGTTAAAATTTTCACTAGTGGGAAAAAGCAGTTCGTGTTTCGCTACTACCAGCAACAGAAAGAAAAATTTATCTCAATCGGTTTATTCAGTACACGTGCTGGCAGTATGACTCTTACAGAAGCTCGCGAGAAAGCCCAGGTCTTCTCACAACTGTTGCTCGGCGGAAAAGATCCTAAATTGCATCTTGAACAACAAGAGAGCGAGCAGAAAAAAATTGATGCAGAGAGTAAAAGCTTAGGAACCATTGATGAGCTATTTCATAGCTATACGGAGCGCATGAAAATAGATGGAAAGAGAACGTATGAAGACGTGCGAAATGCGCTGGTACGAGAATTCTATCCATATATAGACAGAAACACCAAAGCGTGTGATGTAACGACTGATGATATTAAATACGTTATTAGTAAGATGATCCAGCGCGGAGCTATCACCCAAAGTAACCGAGTACGTAGCTATGTGATGGCGGCGTTTAACCATGGGATGCGCTTTGATAACGATCCTCGCTATTTCTCTTTAGAGTCGAAATTTGGCATAAAATACAATCCAGTAGCACCAATTCCTAAGCAAAAAGACGGAGAGCGCATTGGTGAAAGGTTCTTAGAATGGCGAGAGTTACGGCGTCTGCTAAAAGATCTTCGTGAAAACTATGATCTTGTACCCATCGGACAAGATTTGAGGCACTTACTTCAACTGTGCATCTATCTAGGGGGGCAACGACCGTATGAGGTGATTACACTTGAATGGTGGAATGTTGATTGGGAAGAAAGATTTGTCTGCATTACCAAAGAACGTTCCAAGAACAAAAAAGATCATATCGTACCGTTGAACGGATTGGCTTTTGAAATACTTCAGAAACAATATGAGCTTTCTGGTGGTGGACGATATGTTTTTCCAAATCCTAAAGATGCAGAAGAACCCATGAGGACTAGCTCAATTTGTCGTGCAGTGACTCGTTATCGCGATGCCGTGGGGTTCGATAAGTTTGTGCCTAAGGATTTGCGTCGAACGTGTAAAACTTTGATGGGGGCATGCCGAATCAGCAAAGAAGTCAGGGATCGTATTCAAAATCACGCGTTACAAGATGTGAGTACACGTCACTATGATCGCTATGACTATTTTGACGATAAGTTAGGTGGGCTTGAAATTTGGAGCAGTAAATTGAAAGAGTTGATTGGGTATGTTCCACCAGCGTTGTCAGTTGTACCTTCCGCTGAAACGTTACCTTTTCCAGACATTAAAAGTACTCAGTCGCTAAGAGCTAATCTTAAATAAAGATTGTTTTTGAAAGCCCCACTGGGGCTTTCTGTTAATTTTGTTACTACCTAGTTCTTGTCTAGATCATTCAGGTGATCAAGTAAGTATTCGGTGTAGTAAAGCGGCATCACGATGTGCTCCTTCTCTGTTGCTGGAGAGCCTTGAGTACCTGTAAGTTTGATTGTCTTGTGGGGTTTGCACTTCTCGATGTAGGATTGCAATGATTTCGCACGGGTTCGCTTACCACTCTTTACTTCTACAGGCACAATTCGACCTAGGTCATCAGCGATAATGAACTCTATCTCTGCTCTTGCGTCTCCCCAAGAGAAACTTGGTTCAATACCTAGCGCAGCGATTTCCTGTTGAACATAGTTTTCGGCGACATATCCCTTGTATTCATAGCCTTGCTGTTTGATTTCACGGTAACCAGTACCGAGCATATGGTTCAATAGCCCGACATCAAAGAGAAATAGTTTAACTGTATTTTCCTTCTGATAAGCAGCTAAAGGAGAACGAGGCTGTCCTTCAATAGGATGGTTTTTTAAAGCAAGCCGACACTTGTGAAGCCATGTAATCGCACTTTCATATTCAGCATAGCGAGACTTGCGTTCGTGAACTCCCTTGAACTTAAACCGTTTAACGGAGTCGTCGAATACCGAAGATAGTTGAGCGGGAATGCTTCGAAATACAGATTCGATTAGCTGTGCGTCCACTTTTCCAGAGTACTTTCCGAAATCACGCATGTAGCCCTCAATTAAGTTCCTATGGACTTCAGATACGGCTTCAATGCGTTCAATAATACTGAGTTCTGAGTTTTCGAACCATGAGTTTACGGCTTCAGGCATGCCGCCAACAAAATAATAATCGGTCAGTAGTTCGATTAATTTTGTATGAGCAGCTGAAGAGTTCAGCTTTTGGTCAAATGCTTTGTGAAGTGCTTTTTCTCCAGATGCCCACAAGAATTCCCTGAAAGTCAGTGGCCTTAAGTTGTGCTGCTCAACTTTTCCAACGGGAAAGGACGTGAGCAATCCGATATTTGAACCACTGGCCGCAACATAAGCTTTGGGAGCCTTTTCTGCAAAGTACTTAAGAGAGGTGACCGCTCTTGGACATTCACCAATTTCATCTAAAATAAGGAGATCTGTCGATGGTTCGAAGATTTCTCCTGTTAAGAGTTCAATGTTGGTGATGATGTCATCAGGGTTTAGAGAGCCTGAAAAGGCTTCCATTAACTCAGGGCTTTCTAGAAAATCGATTCTTAGGACATTTTCGAATGTACTTCCTAATAGTTCCTGCAATAGGAATGTTTTACCAGTTTGTCTAGCACCGTCAATCAGCAAAGGCTTCCTTGTCGGCTTGTCTTTCCAGGTGAGTAGGTTTTCAAGTAGTGTTCGTTTCATCTAGCCACCTCAGTTAAAGTGCTTATCTGGTCAATTGTTTATTACATAAAAATGCGCAATAAAATGCAAGCATTAACATTTAAATGCGCATAAAAATGTATTAAATAACACTTTTATGCGCGTAAAAGTGTTATGTGTGTATTTGTGAGAATGATAGTGTTGGGATTGTGAAGGGAGGTGATGAATCTATGCATCATTTCTGATTGGTTGCTTGGCAAGGTGATCAATTATCGCAGCGAGAAAGCCCTAACGGACTTTCAGATGCCGAAGTTTCTTGCTGTCTAGCTCTTATAGGTAATAAGCTTTATTAGTAAGTAATCCACTAGTTAATAAGCTGACAGAACCCTTGGGGTTAGAAATGAATGTGGTACTACCGTCAGCGATCACTTTCTCTACAGCATCATGTTGATGCCCTGCAACCCAATACCTAGCTCTTGAGATCAACTCATTACTCAACCCTGCATGATAATACGGAGCATAATCGCTGCTGGCATTTTGCTCGAAAGCAAAAGCTTCTTTAGATGGAAGGTGGTGAGATATTGCTATATCAACTTTCTCTGGAAAGTTGTTAATGAATGCTTTGTGCTGCTCTTCAATCATTTGATGGCTGATGTACTTTGTATCATTCATCAGTTCTGAGTACGCATCAATCAGTGTAGACGAGTATGTGTGAATAGGAAACCAAAGAGTTCCCCCATAAATGCTATATCCATCTAAATCAATTGACTCATTATTCAAAAAGAACAGGTTTTCAGTTGTATCACTATGAGCCTTAAGCTTGGCTAGTACGGAACCCCTAGAATCTTTGAGAACGTCAGAGTTAGCACTAGATTTGCACCCAACGGACGTACTTCTATGGCGGTAGGATTTACTCTTATTGCTATACCATTCATGGTTTCCTGCAATCATTATCACAGTCTTAAAGTGGCGGCAAAGTACATTCTTCACATACGCCATGCCTAAGAGGCCGTTCGCTGTGTCACCTGCAACGACTAAAGTGGCTTCGTTATCGAAGCTATACCAGAAATCACGGCGTATTCCGTGAATGTCGAGATGCAGATCGGAAACAACGTAAAACTTCAAACTATCATGACCTTGGAGTTGATTGACTTCTCCATGGTACAGGGGTTTTTTAGATTAGAGAAGTGAGCACATACGCTAAGTGCTTTAACATCAGTAGCTTAAAGTGAAACCTCCATGGAAGACAATGATTGGACGCTTTGTTTGATTTTTCGGCACTAAGATTTAGACACTAACTTTTAGTGTCTAAATCTTAGTGGTTTATAACTGTCTGAAATTAATCGTTTTTATTGTAAACAGTTAAGATTTTTTGCTGAGGAAACTTCTCAGAGGCTGGCGAGAGTGTAATTGTGCTACAGCCGTGTGTACGGCAGGCATTTTTATGAGCGAGGCTGATATGAAGAACGAGGCTAAGGCTACAAGAAGTGATAACGAGCAAGCCGAATCAAAGGATAGTAAGGTTACGCTAAATGGACTTCTTGACTTGCTTGATCACGCTATCTTTACCAATACTGATAAGCTAGTTGAAGTAACTGAAGCCCTCAAAATAGAACTGGAAGAGATCATCGATGGCTATCAAGTTGGCCTAGACGGAAAGTATCAAGAACAATCACCATTCGAGTCTGCACTGCATGAAGCTGTGCTACCCAAGCGGCATGCGCCGCAGTAACGAGTGTTCGGTATCATGCAAGATAGCCTTCTTGCAGTGTATTCTCTAATTCTTTGCCGAGAATAATCTCAAAGTCAGTAAATACAGCAATAGGGCGGCAAGCGTTGCCTTTTTCCTCTAACTGGATGAATCCTTTTGATGATAAGTCGTCGAGAGTTCGTGAGAGTTCGCGGATATGATGACCGCTAATCTCCGCAAGCTCAGCTAGACTTTCAGGCTTTTCTCTATTGATCAGCAGCATTAGTTCGATATTCTCATTACACAGTAGCTTTGAGGCTTCATTTAGTGACGTGAACCAAAGCGTCGGTAGATGCTTGTTATGGCTAATGTTGCCTGCGGCCACACTAATCATATGCCTACGAATGAGATCTTCCGATGCAACCCCAATGCGAGCTTTCATGGGTATCCTTCTCAGAATGAAGTAACGGAACCCTAGTGTATACGACGCTGTTCTGAAAGAAAAAGTGGATAGTTATATTCGCTATGCGAATGGACGCCATTTTCATGACAGAGAGGTCAAGAGAAACAACGATATCTGAATAGCCACCGACTTTATAGACATGCTTCGGTTAGACTCGTTTACTTGGTTTTATACAATTCAACTTATCCGAAGTGCACGATTTTGATCACAGATTTTGAGCACCAACTATAACTCGTTTGTGCCCGTGCGACCTGAAGTCGTATGAAGCGTTGTTCACCGCTTTATGAGTGAACCCTCTGTATCACCAGATGAACCTATGAGCCTGAATAAAGCAGCGGCTCAGACAATGTAACGAAGAGCGGGAATATCCCGTTCGGGATTTGAATCGTGAGAAGAAGATCCTCCTGATAACCACAAATCGGGTGAGTGCTAGGTAGTCAGTATGATGAACGTAAGTGAATCCATTTAAGGTGCGTTATACGATGAAGCAGCGGAAGTGGTTATTACGCTGTAGCCAAAAAGACAATGGGAGTCGGAAAGAGATTGGGCAATGCTCTTTCGTGATCGATACGCTCCCCGCACTAGAGTGGGCATCTAACCTGACATTTTACGTAACGTACGGAACAGGGTAAGCCTGTATCACTCCCTAAGGGAAAGCCTTTGTGGCCGATAGTGATGCAGGTAGAGGAGGTCGGAAAAAGCGAAAGTTGCATTGTAATGATGCAGATACAGGCTCATGCCTGATCACGAAAGTGAGCCCACTTCCGACTGGTCTCCCTTTGCGAGAGAATTTGAAGAACTTTATTTAAGGAGAAAAGCAAATGATGATCTCGAAAGAGATTAGTGCATCTTCTGACGGTGCTCAGTGGCAGTCTATTGACTGGAAATCCGCTGAAGCGCACGTATTAAAGCTTCAAATGCGTATCGCAAAAGCAACGAGAGAAAAGAAATACGGTAAGGTGAAATCCTTACAGTGGC
Organism: Vibrio sp. JZG10; assembly: GCF_054064075.1. Taxonomy (NCBI): domain Bacteria; kingdom Pseudomonadati; phylum Pseudomonadota; class Gammaproteobacteria; order Vibrionales; family Vibrionaceae; genus Vibrio; species Vibrio sp. JZG10. The sequence goes on along the minus strand of NZ_JBSUGE010000016.1, from coordinate 9,695 downwards.
TCTTGACTCATTCTCGCTCTGCTAAATTTTTGGCAGTTAAGCGAGTCTCTCAAAACAAAGGCAGTAAAACGCCTGGAATAGATGGTGTCATCTGGAACACAGATGCACGCCGTATGAAAGCGGTTAATCAACTGAGTCGCAAGACTTACAAAGCAAAACCACTCAAACGGATCTACATCCCTAAAAAGAATGGCAAACTCAGACCTCTAGGTATTCCGTGTATGATAGATAGAGCGCAACAAGCGCTCCACCTGCTTGCACTAGAGCCTGTTTCTGAAACACTAGCCGACCTCAATAGTTATGGTTTCAGACCAAACCGCAGCACCGCTGATGCCATTAGTCAGTGCTTTATATGTTTGGCACAGAAGAAATCAGCAAAATGGGTTCTTGAGGGCGATATTAAAGCTTGCTTCGATAAAATCGGGCATCAATGGCTTATGGAAAATATCACCGTAGATAAACGTATGTTAGAGCAATGGCTGAAGTCTGGCTTTGTGGATAAAGGCCTGTTCTACGACACCGATGAGGGTACACCACAAGGAGGGATAATATCTCCAACCTTGATGCTAATGACCCTTGCAGGACTAGAGCAACGCGTAAAATCCACAGCACTGACAAAAGGAGCTAAAGCCAATTTCATTGGTTACGCTGATGATTTCGTGGTCACTTGCTCTTCAAAGGAAGTGCTAGTGAGCGATATCAAACCGTTGATTGCTGACTTTCTGGCTGAAAGAGGGTTAACCCTATCCGAAGAGAAAACGAAGATTACTCATATTGATGATGGTTTTGACTTTCTGGGCTTCAACCATAGGAAGTACAAAGGGAAATTGCTCATTAAACCGAGCAAGTTCAACACACTGTTATTTTTGAGAAATTTACGTGAGCTTATCAAAAAGCACGCAACTATCCCCGTTAATGATCTTATCAAACTGATAAATCCAAAACTCAGAGGATGGGCGAATTACTACCGCCACTGCGTTGCTAAACAAGTATTCGGGTATGTAGACCACAAACTATTCCAAGCACTATGGCACTGGGCAGTTAGACGTCATCCAACCAAGTCTAAAGACTGGGTTGTTCATAAGTATTTTCTCAATCGAAAAGGCCAATGGCAATTTCATGGTTGGCAGAAAATCATGAACATGGATTGTCAGTTCAATCTGTTCCAAATTGCGAAAGTGCCAATAGAACGACACGTGAAAATCCGAAGTGCCGCAATCCCTTATGACCCCGACTATCAAGAATACTTGGCTAAGCGGAAGTCAAAAAGACAAGCACGTAACTCTTGGATTGAACCTGTTCCAACTGCTTTGTGAGTTGCTGGGTATCAAACGATGCCTTAGTGGAGGCTTGAGCCCAGTGCAGTGAAAGTTGCACGCTGGGTTCTTAGGGAGACGGCACTTGGTAACAAGTGTCGTCCACCCGACCTTTCCTTGCCAGCCGCGCTTAACCTCACAAATCATAATGAGGTGATTTGACCTACTTTTTCTTATCTATGTAATGTCTAGGGAAGTGGGTGCTTACAATAACGACTATAGGAAAGCTATGGCTAATGAAAGAATTAAATACATTTCAGAGTGTTAACGAGCGAGATGTTGACCTATTAGTGCTAGAGGAGCTTAATGTTTCCGACTCATTTGCTCAATGGTTTGTTTGTCGTGTTCGAGAAGAAATAACCTCAGTGAAAACGCTCGGTGCTTGGCACTCTGTCGTAGATACTAACCTAGGCGAGTCAGACTTAGTTTATATCTATCAATCAGATGACTTATCTTCACAAGCAATACTTATTGAAAATAAGATTGATGCTTCAGCTCAGGCTCAACAAGGAGAGAGATACAGGCTTAGGGGTAACAGAGGTTTAGAAGATGGTCTTTGGCAAGATTTTAGAACATGTATCATTGCCCCAAAGGCATATATTGCTCGAAATGCGGAGCCGTACGACGCTGCCATTTCATATGAAGAAATAATGGTTTACCTTGCTGCCCAAGGTGATAAGCGAGGACTCTATAAGGCGCAGACATTAAGAGATGCTATTGAGAAAAACAGAAGGGGTTACGTTGCGACGGTTTGCCCCAAAACAACAGAATTTGCACAAAAATACTTAGCTTATGTCTCAGAACATTTTCCTCAATTGAATCCCGAGCAATCAAAACCCCGAGCTAATGGGCACGACTGGATTCATTTCTACCCCGATCCAATAAATAAAAAAATACGAATCATTCACCAGATCTACGGCAAAGTCATCAAGTTGCAGTTTCTAGGCCAAGCAGACAGTTTTGATGATATCAAAAGTCAATTTGAAGGTTTGGAACGTAGTGGATATCGAATCATAAAGTCGGGAAAATCAGTAAACATAGAAACACCATTACCTCAAATATCAATCGCAGAACAGAGTTTTGACTCAGTATTGGAAGAAATTAGTATCGCACTAAATAAAGCCCAGCAGTTGCATTCGTGGATGGTAAATCACCCTTCTGTGTGACGTTAAAGAAACGATGCTCAGGAAAACTTATATCTAGAGGCTTGCTGATGGGGCATGAAACACAGAAATGCCCCATTCCGTGCTGAAACCTATTGTTTACGTCAAGCCTAATATGCATCATTTGACTTAGTTTTCATTATGATTCTATAGTGCTGATTGTCGAATACTTGTTTAAGAAAAGGTCAACCTATGAGAGTACCGATAAAAGTAACCGAGCAAGGCGAGCACTACTTCGAGATCTCTGACGATTATCTAAAGGATCTCAATTGGTAGCAAGGTGACGAAATCATATGGACCGAAAATAAGGATGGTAGTTTTTCACTTATAAAGTCGAGCGATACCCCGCAGTAAACATCATTCTAGACAACGTGGGGTAATAATACATAGCTGCCGCCCAAATCGATTCAGATCAAATGTTTAGTTGATATATTCTAGCCAACCATGACTTCCCGCAAGAATCATTTATGATTGGGGCAGGGTCTAGGGCACACATTTGTCCAAGGCGATATCCTCCCTAAACGTACCGGCATAGTCGAGAAAGGAATTCGATGGCTCTTAAACCTAAACACACATTCAATAGTGCCCCAATTAAGGCTCAACGCATCTTCACCGACCGAGAGCTTCCGAGGGAGACATTCAGAAAGGCAATCCATAACTTTGACTCCACTGAGCATAGCGTCATTAATTTTTATGGTTTTGGCGGTATTGGCAAATCTCGATTGCTTAAAGAGCTCTCGAAAAGTGAATCTCTAACCAGTGACTGGTGCCATGTACGTATCGACATGGAAGACCCCGCTTATCAAGATTGCGCTTTTTGCCTCCGCTCATTGCGCCAAACCTTAGCCCAACAGTTTAAGCCCAAGCCGAGCTTTCGCTCCTTTGATTTTGCCTACCTGATCTATCTGCAAAAGGTAAACCCCGATATCACCATCAACGACCCTAGCCTAGAATATCTGCAAACCTCTGATCTGATGACAGACATCGCTCAAGCCATGGTCGAGACGCTAGAGGCACTACCAGTTGCTAGCGTAGTGACTAAGCTAGCCGTATTGGGCAAAAAAAGCGTGAACGTCCTAGAGCGCTGGTGGAGTTCGGCGGGCAGCCGTATCTTCACAGAGCTACCAAATCTAACTCCACAGCAAATCGCAGAGCGCCTGCCTATGATGCTGGCTGAAGACTTGAATGCTGCGTTAGATAAGGATGATGCACAAAAGCTGTGTGTCTTTATCGACTCATACGAGGCAATGTGGGACAACGCTTATCGTGAGGGGCACTTTTTTTCAGTCGATGAGTGGGTGCGTGAGTGGATTACCCATCATCCCAACGTGCTGTTTGTGATTGCTGGTCGAGACAAGCTGAGATGGTCAGAGTACCAGTCCGATTGGGCAGAGGTGTTGGATTCGCACATCCTCGAGTCACTCTCTGAAAACGATGCGCGCTATTTTTTGGAAAGCTGTGATATCCAAGATTCTGAAATCGTTGATGTTATCGTCGAGAACAGCAAGGGGGTTCCCTTTTACCTTGATGTCTCTGTTGATACCTATCAAAAAATTAAGTTCACTATATTACGAACCCCAACGCCGGATGATTTTCAGGGCAAGACTCAGAGAGAGATCTTAGATAGATTTATCCGCTACCTAGACCGAGCGGAGAGTGCAACCCTGAAAGTGCTGGCAAACTGTCGGCACTTCGATAGCCAACTTTTTCAATATATGATCCGGCAATACAATACCGGATACCCAGCTACCGAACTGGATAGGTTGACTCAGCACTCGTTTATCCAGACCTTGCCCGGACAGGCATTTTCGATCAATCCATTGATGAAGCGAGCCTTGCTCGACCATCAGTCTGATGAATCAAAAAACACCGCACTGACGTGCCTATTTTACTATTATGCCGACCAGATCAACGGCATCAATGGTGAGGCTCAGCTAGGCTACAAAAACTTCATCGAAGCCCAGCACTACCTTGAAAGTGCGCAGATCTCGGAGAAAGACCGAGAGGACTTCCTGCACCTGAGCGGTAAGCTGTACCAACAGCAGTGTCGTATGGATGAGGCGCTATCCGTGTTTGAAGACCTTGCCGCTATCGGCAGCTCTCCAGAGGCAATTGGGGAGGCGAAGGTGCAGATTGCTATGACGCTAAGGCAACATGGCCAGACGTCAAAAGCCCTTACCATCATCGATCCCCTCATTGAAGAGGCGCACCGTTCTCACCTTGAAATGATCCGCTGCCGCGCCATGACGCAACGTGGGCTTTGCTACCTTTCGTTAGGGTTAGAAACTCAAGACAGCGAGTATTTCCAAAAGAGCTATCAAGATTATCAAGAAGCACTGGTAATCGCCAAAGCGTTGGATAATACCGCTGAAACCATCTACATCAATCTATCAATGAGTACAGCGATGGAGTACCTAGGCCAGATCGATGAGTCGATTGAATTGCTACGCCAAACCAAGGCAATCGCAGCGCAAAATGATCTGCACCACTCCTACACCGATTGTCTAAATGGCCTTGCCCGTAAGCACTTGCTTAAGTGTGAGTATCAACAAGCCATTGAGCGAGCGGAGGAGGGGTTAGCATTGTGGCAGCGCAGTGGGTTCTACCGCGGCCAATTGGTAATGTATTGCCATATCTTAAATGCCCATGCGCAGCAACGTAGCGATATGAAGCACATCGAGAAAACACTCGCAAAGGCCGAGGAGGTATCTCTCCTCGTTACCGAGCAGGTGATCTGTGATATGTACGAGCAAGCTCGAAGCCATTGGGTAGATTCATTAGTTGCATCAGAGCTAACCCCCAGCTCTGATTAGAATGCCCATAAATTAGGTTTATAGAGTCAGAAGATAATACAGTTTGCAACGTTTCCTCTATCAGAGCGTTTGTCAGGGGTTATTTAACTGGCTATGGCAAACACACCTCTGCCCCAAAGCTAGCTAGATGCTATTGCATGTCTTATTAGTATATCTAACTTGAAATGTCATAATTACTATTTGAGCCACTTGTAGCACCATCCATCACTCATGAGCAATTTCCTGATTTTTGCTCTGTCATTAGCTTTAGCTCGCATATATATAGAGCGTATTTCTTGCTCATAAGAATCAGATTCAAAACCACGGTTAATCGCTTTTTGATACCACTCATGACCTTGGGAGATATCTCCACTCAACATTTTGCACGCACCAATCAAAGTGCATGGGCGGTAGTCCTGTAGAGTCAATTCATGAGCCTGTATGCCAAATTCGATAGCTTGTTCTAGCATATTTAAATCACGTTTAACACCGCCAGCCGTAGCAAGCAAAGCAGATTTTAACTTCTTATTTCCATTCGCAAATTTGAATGGAAAGTGCTTATTCACCAAGGTTAGGGCTGTTTTTGCCTTATCTGCTTTACGATAATCAGCAAGAGCATTAACCAAGTTCCACGGCTTATTGGTCGTATTCCATATTCGCTTGGAGTTCTCTGCGCGACGAAGGTAATACATGCTATTCACCTGATCATTCTCAAAGCCCTTCTGCTTAAGCCACAAGTAGTCGGCATCAGTGATCATACCTTTGTTGAGAGTCGTGAGAATATAAGCTGCTTTAGAGTGCCTACGAATCGAACTAATATTGAGTGAGGGGAAGTCGATGAATTGCTTATCATACTTAGCTCTAAGATCTGCAAACATCTTGTCAGACGCTATTTGCCGCTGTTTTAGCTTTTGTTCCTGTGCTTTTTGTTGCTCGATTCTTTGCTCTTGAGGAGTTTTTGTCGTGTTATATTTAGCGAGTTTTGACTCGATAAACTCTATATTCGTTGAAAACTCAGCACCTTCAACTGACTTACGTTTTTTCACACAAACCTTCAGGCTCAAGAACTCACTAAACACATCAGGGTGATCTTCAAGCAATGAATTCAAGATCGCTACATACTCTAAACCCATTGCACTTGTTATACAGTTGGCTTCATCGAGTAATGGTTTATCGAGCACGCTGCCATCTATAGCTTCAGATAAAAGCTTCAACCAAGCATGGTGAAGTGGGAATTGAACTCGATCAAACAGCCTAATTACTTTAGTGACCAACATAACGATTTAATCTCCATCCTCGTTTAAAGCACTGTCCATCATAAAGGGGCCATGCTAAACCGCACCACCAATTATAGCGGCTGAGTTTTTCGAATTTTCTATACTTGAAGTTATCCATACTCTACTAATTTAGTAAAGTCACTGAAACGAAATTGTCCAAATCTGAGCTAGCTCAAACGCCATTGAGGTAAGCTATTACACCTTGGTGTTGACAAATTACAAGTCTTGCCAGTTTTGAAATTTCATACGATCTTGTGAGGTTTTTGTTACCAGTACAAGTAGCTTGGTTCTAATTCCGACACATGCGTTGACGGTACCTCAAGAAAGTCGTCAATGCCATCAGAGGCTTCCAGAACAGGATTAGCATTTAACAACCCAGCTATGGAACAAAAGCAAGTTGTGGAGGCTACTGTAAGGCCATTGACACACTTATTATCCACCTGATACCTTACAGGCTAGGTTTGACGCCACCTAGACCTGACTCGTGGTCAAGGCGCTTTCTACTTAACTAATGAATCAGTGCTCATTGGGAATAGTGCGTGAGAGTCACATTGCATGTCTTTAGCCCAATAAACGAGGATTGATGTATGTCTAAAAAAAACAAGTATCCAGTTTACCCTTCACAGCTTAAACAGCTTAAAGAATCAGCTAAACAGTTCGCAGTTCTGATTTCTGATGAATCAGAAACTTCTCTAATTTCAGCTTTCAAGAGAAATGATTGGCTTTCTCACGCTTTAGGCCATAAAGGCCATAGTGGCCTCACCTTTTTCGCAAAGTCTTGTCATGCCTCCGATACTGCTGAAGAGCTATATTTGTTCTGTGATGATGATCAACTTCAAACTACGATTATTGACATTTTTTCTTCAAAGCTTCCTGATGTACCTAGAGAGGTTATCGAAAGTGCAGCATTTCAAATGAAAATGGGTGAGTATTTCAGAATGTTAAATACCCCGCATACAGAAGAAGAAAGCGAAGCTCTATCAAAACTTGGTGGTTACAGTATGGACGATACGTACTATGGATAGGCTTAGAGGGGATGGAGACGTCCCCTCTTTTCAATTAATCGGTGTATAGTATTACTCAGGGACAAAGCGCCATAGAACACCCGCTCTAAAATTCGCTCATCGCCCGTTAATGGCTGTACCTGTAGTGTGGTACAGCAATGTTAGAAGGGAGGTGCGTCCATCACATCAAAGCCACCATCATACACACCAAAGCCTACCTTCTAAAGGTAGTTTGGAAACACAAAGCAGTTTGGATTTAAAGAAATCTCTGTCTTAATCCATCGTTACTGAATTCTAAGAAGGAGCCTAAAGTGGAGGAATTTGTTCGGTATATTGATAAGCTAAACTCTGAAGACAGAATGAACTTGTTTCATGTAGTAAATGCCAGCCTTGGTAAAAAAGAGTGTGAGCTAACTCTATCTATCAAATCGTCAGAACCAGAGTTATCTAGCGATTGGTTGATTTCGCGCAGGGACAGCCTGAAGGTGAACATAGATAGAACGAAGCTGCCAGCCCATGAGATCACAATCAAATATGGGATAATACTAATCGGAAGCTCTTATATAACAGGCTCTTATTTTAAAGCTGTAAAGCTACACAGATCCCACATGTGATTGGTCAGCTCTCACACCGCTTGCAATGAGAGAAAATACTCGGATAGCCCTATCCGAAACTGTCGAGTCGAATTCGCCGCATTTTTGTAAATACTGCCTTTAGCGTCCAACTCCATAGCACTGCACTTTTTCCAGTAAGTTAGTTCCAGTTATTTAGTTAGCTGAAGCAGCTTTGTATTGGTCGTTAAGCTCTTTCATTATCTCTATGTCACCGCCTCTGTCAGGGTGATACGCAAGAGATAAGCTCTTGTATGCTTTTTTGAGTTGTTCTTCTGTCTTGAATGGAGTGAAGAAGTTGAAACCTTTGCTTGGTTCAGTAACCGTAACAGTTGTAGTAGGTCTATCCTTTAGCTCTTGCTTCAGGTCTACGACACTGGGTGATTTAGTCCACTCGGGGACAAAAGCGAGTTAGAACTACAAACTTAGAATGTGAAACATCTTAGACGATATAGCAGCACTTGAACCAGTGCCGCTAACAAAACAAGCGTAAGCTGAGACTACGCCAGGAACGTTATCCCCATCTACGCTCTGCAACAGTGGCTAAATCATATTCTGATTCATTATCTAAAAATCTCAATCTGCCAAAGTCTTTACACAATGTATCTATAAAAACACCACTTTCTAACACAGTCTCTAGAGGCACAGGAACTATTTTATCGTTGGGAACATTACTTAGGGCCAACTTATAACGTTCATAAGAATGACGTTCCTCGTCGCTCAAAGATGACTTCGATTTATGCTCAAAAACTCGGCCATACAGCCAGAATTTGATATTGCCGAGAGAAAACTCGATAAGTGGTTCTCCGAAGCTTGTTCCATCTTTTCTATCATCAGCCTTAAGCATCGAATGAACCGTTAGTACCAAAGCTACACTGTACGATTTACCAGTCACCTCAATTTCGGGATATCCAATCTCACATTTATGATCAGTATCAGATAATTCATACAACTTGTCTTTTCTAATTCTTGCGGCATCGATGCTTTCTTCCCGCAAATAAGGGTGAGAATGAGCGGTTCCTATATATTGGTACTGGTCTCCGAACACTTTCGCGATGTCTTTCTTAATCAAAAGAGATTCAGAGCTAAATTCAACTGAAGAGCGCTTTCGCTTTGCAGACGTCTCTACAGAGACATGATTTATCGTACATTTAAATGGATGTGTTTTGTTCACGTACCCCCAAAGGTGAGCGGCGGTTTCTACAGAAATACTCTTGCTGCCCTGATGTTTTACAGCATAAGCTTCTAAACTAGCCATGATTAGCTCAAATATCGCACTTTTGCTGACTGAAATTGTCGCGGTCATTTTTTCTTTGTTCCTTTTATTGACAATTATTTGCTTAATTTTGATTAGAGGTAAGACACACAAGAGTTATTGGGCGAACTCGGCATGTTCTTTCAGTTTGTTTTTATAGCGCTCATAAAGCGAATCCCATACATCTTCACTTACCATGCCTAGTGGTACGTATTCTTCAAAAATGACACCACTGTCGTCAGGGTAGGCAAGCTCGGTATAAGCATAACGTGGGCCA